>DMYK01000098.1:3579-10466 GCA_003483675.1 Microcoleaceae cyanobacterium UBA11344 | reverse complement strand
AATATAATTGGCTGGATTGATGAGCCAACAGTGCCGCTTTCCCAAGCTTTGATGCAACACCACAATATCAAGCTGATTTTGGCAACAGGTGGGCCAGGGATGGTCAAAGCTGCCTACTCTTCAGGACATCCTTCCCTCGGTGTGGGCGCAGGTAACACTCCCGCGATCATTGATGAAACCGCACATATTCAAATGGCGGTGAGTTCGATCATTTTGAGTAAAACCTTTGACAATGGCACGATTTGCGCTTCTGAACAATCAGTGATTGTGGTAGATGCAGTTTATGAAACTGTCAGAGAGGAATTTATCAAGCGCGGTGCTTATTTCCTCAATTCTGAAGAACGTGATCAAGTACGACAGGTGATTTTAACCGATGGACGCTTGAATGCTGAAATCGTTGGACAGTCGGTGATCAAAATCGCAGAAGTTGCTGGTTTTGAAGTTCCAGAAAATACCAGAGTTTTGATTGGAGAAGTAGAAACGATCGCCAAAGACGAACCATTTGCTTATGAGAAACTTTCGCCGATCCTGGCGATGTACCGCGCTCAGGATTTTAATGATGCCGTAGAAAAGGCTGAATCATTGATCTTATTCGGTGGACATGGACATACTTCGGTGCTGTACACGGCTCCCAACAATCAGAAGCATATTCGCTATTTTGAAAACAAAGTCGAAACTTCGCGGGTGCTGATTAATACACCATCTTCTCAAGGGGCGATCGGCGATCTTTACAATTTTCGACTCGATCCGTCACTAACACTTGGTTGTGGTAGCTGGGGCGATAATTCCATTTCGGCAAATGTGACACCACATCATCTGCTGAATATCAAAACCGTCGCCTCACGTCGCGAGAATATGCTATGGTTTCGCATCCCACCAAAGATTTACTTCAAATCGGGCTGTTTACCTGTGGCGCTGCGGGATCTTGCAGGCAAAAAACGCGCTCTGATTGTCACCGATCGCCCTTTATTTGAACTCGGTTTGATCAAAGAAGTCACTGATAGTTTGGAAGAAATCGGCATCGCCCACTATACCTTTTATGATGTCGAACCCGATCCTTCCTTAGCCACAGTTAACAAAGGTTTGGAAATCTGCAATAGCTTCCATCCCGATGTAATTATTGCCTTTGGTGGTGGATCGCCGATGGATGCCGCCAAGGTGATGTGGTTGATGTACGAACATCCTGAGATTGAGTTTGAAGGATTGGCGATGCGGTTTATGGATATTCGCAAGCGTGTCTATGAGCTTCCACCCTTGGGCGGAAAAGCAATCATGGTATCAATTCCCACCACATCGGGAACTGGTTCAGAAGTTACACCTTTTGCGGTGGTGAAAGATGAGAAATCTGGCATCAAATATCCCCTTGCCGATTATGCTTTGACTCCGAATATTGCGATCGTTGATCCAGAATTAACGATGCATATGCCCAAGCGACTCACAGCCTATGGCGGCATTGATGCGCTGACTCATGCGATCGAAGCTTACGTTTCGGTATTGGCTTCTGAATATACAAATGGATTAGCACTAGAAGCGATTCGTCTGTTGTTCAAATATCTGCCCAGTGCTTACAAAAAAGGTGCGAATGATCCGAAAGCACGGGAAAAAGTCCATTATGCTGCGACGATCGCCGGCATGGCATTTGCTAACGCTTTCTTAGGGATTTGTCATTCCATAGCGCACCAGTTAGGCGGAACTTGTCACATTCCGCATGGTTTAGCAAACGCGCTGATGATTTCCCATGTGATTCGTTACAATGCAACAGATGTTCCATTTAAGCAAGCGATTTTCTCGCAGAACAAATATCCCAATAGTAAGTGGCGCTATGCGCGGATTGCGGACTATCTAAATTTGGGTGGTGAGAATGAAGAGGAAAAAGTGGTGAAGTTGATTGAGGCTGTGGAAGATCTAAAACGTCAAGTTGATATTCCTGACACAATTCAAGAGGTACTCTCAGCCCAAGGTGTCAGCGATGACTTTTTCTTGGCGCGTGTCGAAGAAATGGCAGATCAGGCTTTTGACGATCAATGCACAGGCGCAAATCCTCGCTATCCTCTGATTGAAGATCTCAAGCAGTTGATGATGCAAGCCTATTCTCATACAGCACTTGACATTCTAACTAAAACTAAATAGTTTTTGTAAAAGGGTGTTCTAGAATTAGAGATAGTGCCGTAATATCAAGTCCGTTAGCAACAGACTTGATATTAGATCAAATCCTCTCTTCATCGGAATAGTAAATTCTCGTAGGGGCGGGTTTCACCAACCATAAAAGCCTCAAACCAACCATCTCAAAAACCCGCCCCCACCCACGAACCGTCAACCGTCAACAATCATCTCTGAGTGCAACCGGAATTGATATTATATCAAATCCGGTAGCATCGGAATTATTCATCTCTCTCTTCTCTCCCTCTGCGCCCTCTGCGCCCTCTGCGGTTAAATCATTCCGATGCAACCGGAAACGATATTACTGGAAATGTTACCGCTTTACGCAATCCTTTAGGTAGTGCTGAATCTGTATGGCAACGCGCCGATCGCTTGGATTTACTGGGATCACACCTAATCCAATATAGTAAGAGTTAAAAAATGTTAAGAAACCAGAGATTAGGTGGCTCAGCCAATTAATTGATGTATAATGTAGTTAATCAATTTTTAAATCCTGGATAATTATCATGGTACAAAATACAAAATTTCAAGCATATGCCTCTTTAAAGGTAGGCGAAAAACTCCAACAATGGGAATACGAACCAGCCCCTTTGTCTCTCAATGATGTGGAGATTGAAGTAACTCACAATGGGTTGTGTCACACCGATATTCACATGAGGGATAACGACTGGAATGTGAGTAAATTTCCCCTCGTAGCAGGTCATGAAGTAGTCGGAAATGTTACCCAACTTGGGGAAGAAGTTACTGGTTTGCAAATCGGCGATCGCGTCGGTTTTGGGTGGATTCGTAATTCTTGTCGAGTCTGTGACGCTTGTTTACGGGGAGAAGAAAACGTTTGTCGCCAAGGCTATACAGGATTAATTGTGGGGAATCATGGCGGCTTTGCGAACAAATTACGAGTTTCCGCTGATTTTGCCTACAAAATACCTGATGGTTTAGATTCTGCCAGTGCAGCCCCCCTATTATGTGCTGGAATTACGGTTTATAGCCCCTTACGCACCTATATCAAATATCCGGGGGCAAAAGTGGGAGTGGTGGGGATTGGAGGATTAGGACATTTGGCAATTAAATTTGCCCGTGCAATGGGAGCAGAAGTTACTGCTTTTTCTACATCTCCTGATAAAGAAGCTGAAGCTAAAGAATTTGGGGCGCATCATTTCTGTAATTGGAAAAATGCCGAACAAATCAAAGAAGCAAGTGGTACTCAGGATCTACTTTTAAGTACAGTTTCCTCGGAAATTGATTGGGAGCAAGCCTTTGGTTTATTAGCAAATAACGGAGTTTTATGCTTGGCGGGGCTTCCTGTTTCTATCCTGAATATTCCCTTACTTTCTTTAGTATTTGGTCAAAAAGCGATCGCAGGTAGTGTAGTTGGTGGACGGCGTTTTATGAAAGAAATGCTGGAATTTGCCGCCCTTCACCAAATTAAACCGATGATTGAAACGATGCCGATTTCGCAGATTAATGAAGCAATGGATAAAGTAGTAGCAAATAAAGCTCGTTATCGAATTGTTTTAGTTTAATCATTAGGGTGCGTGATCTTTCAATAACACGCACCTTATTCCTTCAGAAACAGGAGTTAATTATTTTAACATTTGAAACGTCAAGTTGATATGACTGCCACAATTCAAGAGGCGCGATTTAGAAGCAAGAAGCAAGAAGTAAGAAGGAAGAATGCTCATATAGCAAGCTTTTGAGCCATCTGTATCTTACGTTTAATTAGGTGGATTTACCTAAAAGTTGTTGAATAGTGGTTGCCAATTGCTTCAGCTTAACTGGCTTAGTCATATAATCATTGGCTCCTGCTTCTAAACATCGATCGCGATCGCCCGTCATAGCTAAAGCAGTTAAGGCAACGATCGGCACATCAACCAAATTTGGATTGCGACGAATCTGCTGCATAGATTCTATTCCATCCATCCCAGGCATTTGGATATCCATCAAAATCAGATTGGGGTTTTCAGACTGGGCTAGGGCGATCGCCTCCCGTCCATTTTTTGCCAAAATAATGCGATAGCCCTTAGCTCTCAGGTAGCTCGAAACCGTACTGATATTGGCTTCGTTATCTTCTGCCAGCAAGATTAAAGGAGATGCTTCCTGTTTCGGCGGGCTGGGTTCGATGGAGGATAGACTCTGGGATTCCAGCTCAGGAGAAGAGGGCACAGTAGGGGCAGTGCCCCCGTGCCTGCCCTCAGTGCCTCCGTGGTTGGTGAGAGGATTCGAACCATGCCCGCCCTCAAATTCGATCGCAAAACAACTTCCCACCCCCACCTCGCTAGTCAGCAACACCCGCCCGCCGTGGAGTTCCACAATACGCTTCACCAGAGCAAGCCCCAAGCCAGTACCCGTATATTCACGATTCAGAGCACTATCAATTTGGATGAAAGGCTGAAATAGTTTATTGATATCTTCTGGAGCAATACCAATACCCGTATCAATCACAGCAATTCGCAGTATATCCTTCACCAAAAACTGCCGTGGGCAATCCGCAGAATCCAAGTCGCCCCAGCCCTGTTGACAGCTAACCACTAGAGAAATGCGTCCTCCGGCGGGAGTGAATTTGACGGCGTTGTTGAGCAAATTAATCAAAACTTGGCGGATGCGCCGTTCATCAATCAATAAGTCTGGCAGATTAAGCGGCTGTTCAACAACAAGCTGGATGCGTTTTTGCATAGCTTGTTGTTGAATAAATGCCAGACTAGATTGACAGAGATGATTCACAGAAACCAGAGTGCAATCTAGTTCCATTTGACCTGATTCAATCTTGGCAATATCCAAAATATCGTTGATTAATTCTAGTAAGTGAGAGCCACTGCGATCGATGGTTTGTAAAGCTTTGATTTGTGGTTCATTGACGATGCCAAAAACCCCCTCCTGTAGCCCCTCGCTCATGCCCAGAATGGCGTTGAGAGGAGTGCGGAGTTCGTGGCTCATATTAGCGAGAAACTCATCCTTGAGGCGAGTAGCGCGGATCAATTCTTGGTTGCTTTGTTGCAGTTTGGCTTCATATTGCTTGCGATCGCTAATATCGCGGCAGACACAAATCAATAATTCATCCTCTGTGAGTGTCAGGGATAGTTCTTCGGCAAAAGTAGAACCATCTTTGCGGGTGGCGATCGCCTCACCCTGCCAAGCTCGATCGCGCCCCAGCACCGGAAAGACTTCCCGCTCAAGCCGTTCTAACTCCTCGGTCGAATACAAAAGTTTCCAAGATTTGCCCAATAGTTCGATCGGGCGATCGTAGCCAAACAGTTCTAAATGGGCTTGATTCAAATAGAGGTAGCCGTCTTCTTGGATAATCGCAATACCATCGATCGCTGCTTCAATGGCTGCTAGTTGTCGTTTTAAAGCTGATTCGGCTCGTTTGAGATCACTAATATCTGCAAAATAGCCAACAATCTCCGTTGGGATACCTTGTTCATCTCGCACTAGGCGCAGTTCATCTCGCATCCAAATGTAGTGACCATCGTGATGCAAGAAACGATATTCATGCTGATGATTATCATGCTCAAAGAAAGCGGATAGATCTGCAAAAACTCTAGGGGCATCTTCTGGGTGAATATGATTAGCCCAAAATCCGGGGATCGATAAAAATTCTTCTGCTTTGTAGCCCAAAATGGCTTCGATATTTTTGCTCATAAAAGTGGCTCCATAGTCGCCATAGGGCTTACAGCTATAGATCATCGCGGGACTAGAGAAAAGCAAAAATTCGAGGCGTTCTTTCAACTGGCGATTTTCTCGCTCTGTCTGTTGGCGATCGGTAATGTCTTGAATCAGGGCGAGTATATAGATCAGTCCATCATCACTCGATAGCACCGAGGTGGAAATAGAGACAGTGCGTTTCAGTCCATCTTGACGCTGGATTTCCCTTTCCTGAGCACTCTGATTTTCCCCTCCTATTCCTCCCTGCTGGGCGATCGCCTGTTCTTGATCCAATACATCAGGTACTACTTTAGACCAACCCACGCGGTTGATTTCCTCTAAGGTGTAGCCCGTAATCGCTTGCATTTGCCGATTCCAAACTGTGAAGCCCAGAAAGGGAAACTCCTCAATTTGATGGAAAACGCACAGCCCTTCTGCCATGTTTTCTACAATTTGTTGACGGAAGGTATTTTCCTGCTGGAGCGTTGCTTCGGCCAATTTGCGATCGGTAATATCAAAGCGAATAGCTAAATACTGAAAAGGTATTCCTTGTTCATCCAGAAAGGGGACGATAGTGCTAGCAACCCAGTACAGGCTACCGTTCTTCTTCTGATTGCAAATTTCACCGCGCCAAATCTCGCCCATAGCAATCGTGCGCCACAGGTTTTGGAAAAAGCTGGGGGGATGGTAGCCAGAGTTGACAATGCGATGAGTTTGACCGATGAGTTCATTGCGGGAGTAGCCAGAGACTACACAAAAGCGATCGTTAGTGTAAGTAATCACCCCTTTCGGATCAGTAATAACCACAATGGCAGACTGATCCAAGGCCTGTTTAAAGGCTGATAATTCTTGTATTAACTGCTGTCGATCGAGTTCAGCCTGTTTGCGTCTGCTAATATCAAAATTGACCCCAATCATGCTCTGGGGATTACCTTGGGCATCTCGCACGACGACACCATAGGCTTTAATAAAATGGATGCTGCCATCGGGATGTATAACCCGAAACTCGGTATCATATTCTGCCTCTCCTAAGACGGCTTGCTGAAGCAATGTTTCGGTATAGGTGCGATCGTCGGGATGGAGCC
>DMYK01000098.1:0-3510 GCA_003483675.1 Microcoleaceae cyanobacterium UBA11344 | reverse complement strand
TCCCATTCCCAACAGCCGATCGCCCCTGATTTGAGGGACAAGGCGAGGCGTTCCGATACTTTCTGTAGTTCCGCTTCTGCACGTTTGCGATCGCTGATATCTTTCGCGATGCCCAAAAAGCCGATAATTTGCTGATTGACATCTTTGAGGGCGGTGATGGATAGCGACACAGGAAATCGAGAACCATCTTTGCGGATATAAGTCCACTCTGTTTCGCTGATTAGTCCCAGGCGTGATTTAGCAACAAAAACTTCAAAGCCGGGGGGAATTTCTTGCTTTAGTTCGGCGGAGAGTATCGCAGCTTGTTCAATTACCTCGTTTGGATCGTGGATGAGTGCAGGGGTGACTTTACCGATGATTTCTTGAGCATCGTAACCCAGCATCCTTTCGGCTGCGGCATTAAAAGTTTGAATGATGCCAGTTGGATCAGCGGAGATGATGGAGTAGTCAGCACCATCGAGGATGGCGCGTTGCAGGCTATTGACTTGCCAAAGCTCTTGGGTGCGTTCTGCGACTTTTGCTTCTAGTTCTTGGTTGAGTTGCTGGAGTTTTTGTTCGGCCCTTTTGCGATCGCTAATGTCTGTAACTGTTCCTACATAGCCGACTACTTGCCCGTCTGCATCCAGTTCAGCAACAGACTGCCCATATACCCACGTCACCGTACCATCGGGACGTTGAAAGCGATATTCCAGCCGGAAGGGGCGATTTTCTTCGATTGATTGCTCCCCTTCGGTGGCGATCGAGTCGCAATCGTCGGGATGTATCCCTTGTCGCCATCCTTGTCGGGTGGCAGCCAAAGAAGAAACATCAGGAGTGAACCCACTGATCTGACACCAGCGATCGTTGACATAGATACATTTCCCCGCGGCATCAGCGCGGAAAATCCCCACTGGGGAGGCTTCTACTAGAGTGGCGTAGCGTTCTTCGCTCTCTCGCAGTCGGTCTTCTGTTCGCTTGCGATCGCTAATGTCTGTAACTGTTCCTACATAGCCGACCACTTGCCCATCAGCATCCAGTTCGGCAACAGACTGCCCATAAACCCACGTCACTGTACCATCGGGACGTTGAAAGCGATATTCAAGCTGGAAGGGGCGATTTTCTTGGGCTGATTGATACCATTCGGCGGTGACCCAATCGCGATCTTCGGGGTGGATCTGCTCTGATTGCCATCTTAGTCCTATAGCGGTTTCTGGTGTGAGTCCGCTGAGCTGAAACCAGCGCTCGTTGACATAGGTGCATAGCCCTGCTGCATTGGTGCGAAATATCCCCACCGGAGCAGCAGCGGCAAGGGTAGCATAGCGTTGTTCGCTCTCGATCAGGGTGGCTTCGATCCGCTGTCGCTTTGCTAGTTCATTCTGCAACTTTTGGAGGATGGTGGCTTGCCCAAGGGCGATCGCCACCTGTAGAGAAACTTGCCGCAGGAGTTCGATCTCGTCAGACGTCCAAAGGTGCGGCCGCTCTCGATAACTGGTGAGCATTAACCCCCACAGTTGTTCCTCAATCACGATCGGCACCATCAGCTTGGCGCGAATATCAAACCCCACTAACATTTCCTGATGGCACAGCGTCATTGCTTCGCCGTAGATGTCGTTGACGATGCGAATTCTCCCCTGGCGATAGGGTTCAAGCCATTCTGGGATAATGCAAGGATCATGGGCTTCGCTATGGAGCACCGATCGCCCGATGTCAGTTATTGCTTCTGCGATGACAGTGCCGCTAAAGTCGGGCCGAAATTGGTAAATGATCACCCGATCGCACCCCAGAAGCGAGTGTATTGACCGCACCGTAGTATCCAGAATATCGGACAAATTTAGGGATGAGCGGATCTGCTCGGCTATGGTATTCAGCAGTTGCTCTCGATCGGCTTTTGCTTTGAGGATAACGGTACGCTCTGCTACTTGCTGTTCTAGTTCAACAGTGCGATTTTCCAGCAGCGCCACTTTTTCCGCTTCCAGGCGTACCACCTTCTGTTCCAAAACCTCCGCCAGTTTGTATAGTTCGAGGGGGTTGAGGGCTTGCAGCAAACTGGTCTGAGTGACGATGCCTAATAGTTCTCCGAGTTCTCCTGTCACGGCTAATCGACGGATCGATCGCTGTTCCATGATCTGCTGTACTGTCCAGAGCGATTCCTCTGGTTTGACCTGAAAAATCGGTGTACTCATCACCGCCTCAGCCAGACAGGTTTCCAGGTTCAAGCCCAAGGCTTGAAATTGCACAATATCCCGCTCAGTAACAATCCCCACCGGTATTTGCAGCGTAAGCGTAGAGATTCCGCCAGAGTGCACAATCATCACGGAACTGACGCGGTGTTCTGCCATAAGTTGGGCGATCGCCAGTAGGGAACTATCTGGCGCTGCACAAATCACTTCGCGGGTCATCACTTCAGACACCAGTCGCAGCCGCAACAAGTCGATCGGTCTGGAGGTTTGCCGCAGACTTTCGTGAGTCACTAGGCCCACTAGGCGATCGTGCTCGTCCAGGATGGGTAGATGGCGAATGTGGTGCTGTTGGAGCAGGTTAATGGCAAAAAACAAGTCGGTGAAGGCGGACTGGCGCAGGGTGATGACGGGATGTGCCATCACTTCCCGCATCGCCAAACGGTGAAGGGGTTGCTGCTGGGCGCTCAGCCGCACTATGTCTCGCTCGGTGAGTAGGCCGACCAATTGCTCGTTTTCTACTACTAACACGCAGCTCGATCGCGCTTCTAGGTGGAGGTCGTCTCGTTGACTATCTGCGGTTCTAGTGGTGTTGCAGAGCGATCGCACGCCACTCATTTGGGCGATCGCCTCCATCACTGTCGTATCGGGCGAAACCACCAAGGGTTCTCGGACGATCGCAGCCCTGAGTTGTTCTACTGGGGTGAGAGCCGTAGTACGAATGAACATGAGTTTATCAAAAATACAGAAAGTGAAAAGCCCCGTCCCTTTATGGCCCGGATGAAAGCGAATTAGGACTCAAGTCCCATTCAAATTTTCCCGATGATTTGTGAATATATTAACATCAGCCAACCCAAGTTATGCACGCAACAGAAAAAGATGTTTGGAAACCCGACAAAATCAGGCGAGTAATTGTTACCAAACTCCTGAATTTGTCAAATAAACTTGACCAATTCGGCACTTACGAAAGTCATCAAAAATTCTTGACTGACGGCGGCGGTTCGAGTTACCCCAAGCTAGAGCCATATACTATATTTACTTACGGTTCGCTCTTGCATGAAATGAGTTAGGGAAATTGGGCGACTGTCAGGTAACGCTCTTTCATCACTCTCATCAACTCATAAACAGAGAAAGTGCCGTCAACCCTTTACTGGAATATGTTTGAGGCCAGATCACCCGCCGCAAATATCGAATTTCCTGACGATTACTGTCACAATTAGTCACAGTAAGGTGCTTATGCACCCTAGGAATAGACTGTCACAATTAATATGATTTGCCGATATTTTTGCAACTTGTCGGCAGAATCTTATTGTAATTTTACACAGTTTATGCTTTGACACTCCCCGGTCTGAAG
>DMYK01000249.1 GCA_003483675.1 Microcoleaceae cyanobacterium UBA11344 | reverse complement strand
CTGCTATACAAAACTTGGCTAAACTTATTCAAGCTTCACCATTCAACTAGAAGTGGTTTCGCTTAGGGTCTGCTTCCTGCTTCTGCCAAGGGAGTCGGCTCCTACTTGTCCACAGGCGTAAATTCGGGTGTAGCCCACCCTATGCATCACGTTGTATAACTGTTGAAGCTTTTAGCCATTGTTCAACCTGTATTTTCAACCTATTTAACGAATCGTGGTCTCCCGTTCGACCTTTTTACAGGCTGGTCAGTTTTGAATCGACGCTCGGTTTACAAACCAGATATTTTGCCTCATCGTTTCGGCATGAGCGTCAAATTAGCAGAAAATTACAACGCTGTCAATATCATCACGCCAGAAGAACTATGAGCAACTTTAGACAAGTATTTGGCTATTTAGTCTAGCTCCTAGCGCGGGGCTGATGCTGCTTTAGCTAACGAGACAGTTCCAGCGATACTTTTATTTGACCATAAAGGTCGTAGACATCTGCATCAGTAATTTTCACAGATACGATCGAACCCAACCTCGCCTCTCCTTCAACATAGACCAATCCATCTACTTCTGGGGAGAACCGGGCGGATCTACCAATCAATTCGCCTGTCTCTGGGCGTTCTTGTTCTATCAGGACATCAACTACCTGACCGACAGATTCTTGATTCTTTTTCAATGATATAGGTTGTTGTGCCGCCATTACCGCATTGCGCCGCATTTCCATTATTTCTGCTGGTAATTGCTGAGGCAAACTGTAGGCTGGGGTGCCTTCTTCGGCGGAAAATGTGAATACTCCGACGTGATCGAATTCGTGGCGCTTGACAAATTCCAGCAAGTGTGCTGCGTGTTCGTCGGTTTCGCCTGGGAAGCCGACAATAAAAGTTGTCCGCATCACGGCACCTGGAATTGCTGCTTTCAGCCGATCAACTATAGCATCATTGATCCCAGCTTGACTAGGCCGATTCATCGCCCGCAGAATTTCGGGATGGGAATGTTGCAGGGGTAAATCCAAATACGGCAAAACGTTGGGCGTTTCTCGGATTGCTTCGACAACTTGCGGAGTTAAACCCGTGGGATAGGCGTAGTGCATCCGAATCCAAGGTACATCTACTTTACCCAAAGCGCGAAGTAGTTCGGCTAGTTTTGGTTCGCCGTAAATATCTTTGCCGTAGTTGGTGGTAATTTGAGAAATTAGGATAATTTCTTTTACCCCTTCCGAGGCCAATTGCTTAGCTTCGGTGACAATAGATTCGATCGTCCGCGATCGCTGATTTCCGCGCAAGTGCGGGATAATGCAAAATGCACAGCGATAGTCGCAGCCTTCTGCTATCCGCAAATAAGCTACTCCTTCCGATGTTGTGCGATAGCGGGGAGTAGTTTCATCAGCGATGTAAGTTGGTTCTGAAGAGACGAGAGAAACTCGATCGCCCTTTTCCACTCTTTGAATGACATCGACTATTTTATGATAATCGCCAGTGCCGACAATTGCGACTGCTTCGGGCAATTCATCCAGCAATTCTTGTTGAAAATGCTGTGCCATGCAGCCGGTGATGACTACTTTTTTATTAGCTTCGGCTAATTCTACCAGAGTGCGGACTGATTCTTCTCGCGCAGCTTGGATAAAACTGCAAGTATTGACTACAACATAATCGGCTAATTCTTCATTAGAATCCACTTGATAGCCTGCTTGAGCCAGCAAGCCGATCATGTGTTCGGTATCTATGCGATTTTTTTCGCAGCCCAGATGAGTAAATGCGATCGTTGGCTTCGTTGCCATGCAGTAATTAGTTGCTGTTGCGATATTTCTAAGAATATTTTATGATATCACACTAATTGAAAAATTGCAAGGTGTAGGTGGAATTTATCAAGAAAATGGGTTTTAAACCCATTTTCTTGATAATTTCGACTCCCTAGTTCGGCAAGCCAGCGAGAAAAATCTGCTCGGCGGTTAAGTTCAATTCTGGAAAAGCCAGCGACTCAATCCTCTCGCTTCCCCTAAACTGTTTAACCTGATACTCCCCATCTACCAATTGGTAAACCGAGAGGGTGGCTTGTTTGGGATTGCCGATGAATTTGCGGCCGCCTAAACCGAGATAGTCTACAGTCCAGTATTCGGGAATGCCCATTTCTTCATAGTCAGAGGCCTTGAACAAATAATCATCCCGCCAGTTCGTGCTGACGACCTCTACAGCCAGTCGCACCGAAGACCCCATTGTGATAATGGATTCTTTTTTCCACCAGGGTTCGTTGATGAGTGCGGTTCGGTCTAGGACAATTACATCTGGCTGGTAGCCTGATTCGTTACGCGCAAGTTTGAGCAGGCAGTCACCAGGGATAGAGTAAGGTAATTGCAGTCGTCTGATTTCAAAATTGATTTCACCGGAGATAAAACCCGTAACGTCTGAATGGTCGCCGGTTCCTAAAGGCATTTCGACAATTACTCCGTTGTGTAGTTCGTACTTATGGACAGAGTTCTCTGGATACCAAGCAACGAACTCATCAAACGTGATTGTTTTAGATATGGTTTGGATCATGTTGTGGTTTCCTCTGTCTGGTGATTAGTATGTGGAAAGCTAAAATATTACACAAGCTTTACCGACAACGATATCGGTAAAGCTTGACAAATTCGACTGTAGCTGATATGAGTTTGATCGCCCGTCCCGACAAAACAGCACTTGGTACAAAACGCAGATTTGTTAAAAAATTGGTGTCCTTTTGTACCCATTTGATATCCTTTTGATACCCGATCGCCCCCCAGTCCTTCTAGCTCGGATCGGTTGGAGGCAGACCGGCTCGAAAAATCACCTCGGCCGTCAACCTCAACTCTGGGAAAGCCAGCGACTCAACTGTGTCATCGCCCTTAAACTGTTTTACCTGATACTCGCCGTCAACCAACTGGCAAACCGATAGTGTGGGTTGTTTGGGAGTACCGATGAACTTGCGGCCGCCCAAACCGAGGTAGTCCGCAATCCAGTATTCGGGGATGCCCATTTCTTCGTAGTCGGCGAATTTGAGATGGTAATCGTCCCGCCAGTTAGTGCTGACGACCTCTACAGCCAACCGCACCGAAGACCCCATCGCGATGATGGATTCCCTATCCCAGCGCGGTTCTCTTGTGAGAGCTGCTTCGTCCAGGACAACTGCGTCTGGCAGGTAGCCCGCCTCGTTGCGGACGGGTTTGAGCAAGCAGTCGCCGGGGATGGAATAAGGTAAGGAGCGGCGGTCAATTTCGATTGATAGTTTTGAACGGATGAAACCTATAACGCGGGAATGGCGGCCGGTTCCTAAAGGCATTTCAACAATTACTCCGTTGTGTAGTTCGTACTTGTGGACAGAGTTCTCTGGATACCAAGCAACGAACTCATCAAACGTGATTGTTTTAGATATGGTTTGGATCATGTTGCGGTTTCCTCTGTCTGGTGATTAGTATGCGGAAAGCTAGAATATTACACAAGAACTTACGACAACGTTGTTCGTAAAGCTTGACATAGAAAGTGAAGTTTGGTATAATCCCGCGTCCANNAAAATACCGATCGCGCCGATCGACCTCAAGATGTCAAATGGGTTCTCTAATCTTGATCTTATCGTACTTTTAAATTAGGCTGGAAACACTAAAGATAAATCCAGAGACAAATCGGGAAAACCCGGAATTACGACAGCCTCATCAGGGAGAACAACTCGTTGCGATCGATAATTGAAATCACCTTGTCTTTTTTGATAAGGTTCGCTGTGCATTTCCAGTTGACTATCGACTAAATTAAATATCCAATAATTAGCAATTCCAGCTTCTGCATAGAGAGATAACTTAGTTCTTTGATCGTACTTTAAAGTAGAATCAGAAACCTCAATTACTAACAATATATCCGCAGGTTCTGGGTGAGAAGATAAATAATTATCAGAGCGATTGCGGGCGAGAACCACATCAGGTTCTGGTTCGCTATCATCCATCAAAATAATTGGCTCTTGACCTCGGACGATCGCTCTTTTTGCCACCAGCACGTATAATTCTCCAAACACCAGGGAATTACAAACAGAGTGAAGCCTACCTTTAGCAGCCATTTTGATAATTTCTCCGCGAATCAATTCAACTCGGTCATCGGGAGCGAAAAATCCTAGTTCTCCCAAACGGTGATATTCTGCGATCGAGAATCGTTTTGCAGTTACAGTAGTCATAGTTTTGCTTACCTAGTATTCTACAAGAGACGAGGGAGGCAGAGCCTCTGAAATCTCGGTTCCCAGGTAGAGAGAGCCGGGGAACCAGTTTTACAATACCTCTCCCAAAAAGCTTGTCAAGAACAGGCAGGATGCCTGTTCCACAATAATTATGGGAGATGTCTAATAAATTAAGCCCGATCGCCCGACAGCACTTGAACAGCCGCCGCCGCAGGTAATTTATCGTAAGAATTTGCGGTCAACCCGTTAACTTGGCGCATCAAAGTGCCCATTTCCAAAGCACTCATCGCATAATTCCAGCCCAAATTGCTCTTAATTCCGGCCCTTTCCAAAGCTTGCTGCATCGTGTCTGTCGTCACAATTCCAAAAATCACCGGCACCCCTGTTTGAAAAGCAGCCGCCGCAATTCCCTTAGAAACTTCACCAGCTACAAAATCGAAATGAGGAGTTTGGCCTCGAATCACCGCCCCCAGACAAATCACTGCATCATAGCGGTGAGAAAGAGCAGCTTGACGAGCAATCAAAGGAATCTCAAAACATCCCGGAACCCAATAAAAATCAACCTGACTACCATGAGGATCAATATCAACCCCGTGGCGTTTCAAACAATCTTGACAACCCTCCAAAAGTTTGTTGACTACCAAATCGTTAAAACGACCGATGACAATCGCAAACCGCAAAGATTCTGTCTGAGTAAAAGTTCCCTCGAAAACTGCCATAATGTTCTATTTTAGGTTTAAGATTTTAGAATTTTTGTGAGAAGGCAAAACTCAGAATGCAGAATGCAGAATGTAATAAACCGCGATTCAAAAGCATCCGAAAAATCATTGTATTAGTTTTTTTCGCTCTTACACTTTTTCCCGAATGTCTCTTACATTCTACATTTCTGCTAAATTGTTTTGATTTAAGTATGTGATTTTAACTTAAAATTCAAAACTTAAATATCAAAACTTTTCCGGCTGCCTTCGGTTGATTCCCGACGAATTTAAACCACCAAAAAGTTTAAAACAGCTACTGCAATCACTAGCAAAAACCAGAGGCCAGAACCTGCATAAATCAGTGTTTTAGACTGATTCCAGTTCTGGGGAGAAGCATAAGCAACTGGAACGCCGACTACCATCACAAAAGACAGTAGTACCAGACCCAGTAAAACCACTTGAAACAGAATTGATAACATTTTTTCTCCTTCCGATGTAACCGTGCGATAAAATTCGACTTGCCCGTGCAAATTCTCAATTGCGCGAACAGATGTCAGCGACACTTGAGATTTGTGTGACGTACTCCCAACAGCAACCGCAAGCAGTATGCAGTGGGCTTCTTAAGAGTCCTGTTAAGGATATCAAAAGCTTCCTTCGAGGTACTACAAGTTATTTCCCTCTACAGCGTTTTATAGTGAGGAACAGGTCCAGCCCCACTTGTTGAATACAAATCGCGCGTCTTTCATCCCAGACCAAATCAAAGATTATGGTCTGGGGATTCCCGTCTGCTTAGCTAAATTTTACCATTGTTGGCCGCTGTGGCTGAAACTCGAATCAATACTAGACCAAGCTTGGGTTACAGTGTGATTAGCTCGCCTGCTGTCAGTGGGCGAGAAATTGTACCTATCTCGGTGAGAGATGCGGG
>DMYK01000007.1 GCA_003483675.1 Microcoleaceae cyanobacterium UBA11344 | reverse complement strand
CAGTATCGTGTCGCCTTGCTCGATTAACCGCACGCGACCTTTGTCTCCGAGTCGATCGCCTAGTTTGCAAGCTAATTCTACTCCCGAATAACCGGCACCGACGATCGCGATGCGAATTTTATCGGTATTTTTGGCTTCTAAAAATCGCAGTCTTTCTTCTAATCGGTAAGCGTGGTCGAGAGTGCGAAATGAGTAAGCATATTCAACAGCGCCTTTGACCATATCTAGCGGGGTTTCGCCGCCTAAAGCTAGGACAAGTCGATCGCAGCTAAATTCTGGCCCGTCGTGTAACTTGACTCGTTTTGTCTCCAAGTCGATGCCGGAAACAGTTCCTTGACAAAAGCGCACGCCTGTGTTTTCTAAGAGTTCGGAAAAGGGTGGGGCAATTTCCCAAGTTTGCAGTTCGCCTGTCAGGAGTTCGTACAGCAGGGGCACGAACAAAAATCGATCGCGGCGATCGACTAGGACAATTTCGGGTTTTTCCGCTTTGGAGAAGGGTAACTGACTCAAGCGCAGGGCCGTGTAGAGTCCGCCGAAGCCTCCGCCGAGAATGCAAATCCGGGGTTGTTGTTGAGTCATGGTGTTTTGAGGGGCGATCGATTCTGGGCACACTTATTTATTTATTGTAACGAGATGGGGAGTAGGAGAGGAGGAGAGTGGGATAATTTTGATGATAATTAGGACTCGCGCAGAAACCGGGTTTTTTATATAAACTGGTGAAAAACCCGGTTTCTTTGATATTTATGCCTAAGTCCTAACTAATAATAATCAACTAATAGCGACTAACCAATTCCCAATTCCCAATACTTCGGCGGAGTTGATCCTGAGCCCTTCGGCTACGCTCAGGATAAACTGCGTCGAAGGGCAGTACAAGTGCCCAACCCAATTCCCAATTCCCAATTCCCAATTCCCATGAAATATAACGTAATTTACGACGGCAATTGCCATCTCTGCGTCACCTTGGTGCAGTTACTAGAAAACTTAGATCAAGGCAACCGATTTGAGTATATTTCCATGCAAGATTTAGAGGAATTAGAGCGTTTTGGGATAACTTCTGATGACTGCGAAATGGGGATGATTTTGATAGATTGTGACCAGCCGGAAGGGCGCTGGCAAGGCAGCGATGCGGCGGAGGAAATCGGGCGAATATTACCGGGAGGTGAGGTGTTTGTGGCTGCTTACCGCGCTATGCCGGGGATGAAGTGGATGGGCGATCGGGTTTACGAACAAGTCCGCGACAACCGCTATACTTTGTTTGGCAAGCGTTCTACAACGTATAAATCAGTTTATGCTGTTGGCTGTCGGGCGATCGACAATTGCGATAATTAGGACTAATATCAAATCCAGCTTATTTCTTAGTCCGCGTCGGCGGACTTCGTTTGTGTAGAAGCGATTTCAATCGCCGAATGACTTGTTTAACCATTAAACAGATCGAAAATCTGCTGGCAAAAGTGTTTGAGTTTTTGCGCCGACTCCGCAGCAGGTTCAGTTTTGCCAAGAAAATTCCAATTTTCCACAGTAGAAAAGTGCCACTGCTGACCAGTATGATCGTAACCAGCGGCCTCGACTCCGATCGCCCGCCGAGATCCTTCTACCGGATCTTGGTAAAATCGGATTTGAATCAAGATGCTGCGGCTTTGCAATAAGCGGCTTCTACCGGGAAAATGGAAGCCAATATCGATCGAATCTGGATCGACAAGTTCTCTAGTATCTGCGTCATTCATCCAAGGTTTCAAATCGACTTTTGCATCCGGGAATTCAGACTTGAATAAATTAACAACCGCAGCAATTTTACTGGCTAATTCTATATTCCTAGCTTGTTCGGCAGCGTTCACTGGAAAAACTCCTATCAAATACAAGTTATTACATGATTTAGCTAACAATGTAACTGCATAATGCCGAATGTAGACTGTCAACAGCGGACTTTTTCAGAGATAATTAGGCATTGACAAATTTTAAAATATGTGTTACTCCATCTTAGTCCGCGCAGGCGGACTTCGTTTGTGTAGACGCGGTTTCAACCGCCGAGGGCGTGTTTGATTGCCTTTCATCTTGTCCCCTCCTTATTAAGGGGGGTTAGGGGGGATCTCCGGGGCAATCAAACCCGGAGATCCCCCTAAATCCCCCTTAAAAAGGGGGACTTTGAGAATGCTCTTAAAAAGGGGGACTTTGAATGCTCTTGTTCCCCCCTTGTTAAGGGGGGCTAGGGGGGATCTCCGGGTTGGAAAACACGCCATAGTCCCATAATCTTAACTTAGCGGCAGGGCGATCGTAAATTCCGTCCCTTCTCCCACCACTGAGTCACAACTCAAACTGCCGCCGTGGGTTTCTGCCACAATTTGCCGACTGATAGACAATCCCAACCCGGTCCCTTTTCCAACTCCTTTTGTAGTGAATAAATGGTCAAAAATCCGCGATACAACTTCTTCAGAAATTCCCCGGCCATTATCTCTAATCTTAATGACAACTATTTGATTTTCATCGTCGATCTCAGTTGTGATATTAATGATATTAGGAGCGAGTTCGATTTCCGCGAAACTCCGGCCTTTATTGGATTCCTCAAAACAGTCGATCGCATTGGCAACAATATTCATAAACACCTGATTTAACTGTCCCAAAAAACACTTAACTTTCGGGATATTTCCATAATCCTTAACTACTTGAATTGCCGGAGTGTCTGGATGTGCTTTCAAGCGATGCTGTAAAATCATTAAAGTGCTGTCAATCCCTTCATGGATATCTGCCGACACTTTATGGCTGGTATCGGCACGGGAGAAAGTGCGGAGAGATGTGCTAATATTGCGAATGCGATCGCACCCAACTTTCATCGACAACAGCATTTTTGGTAAATCTTCCATAAGATACTCTAAATCGATATCCTCAGCATCCTCTGCGATTTTTGAGCTAGGATCAATCACTTCTTCCTGATATAACTTCAAGTGGTTAATTAAATCAGCAACCGCCGCAGTAGCTTCGTTAATATTCCCCGCAATAAAGCCAACCGGATTGTTAATTTCGTGAGCGACACCGGCAACTAAATTGCCCAGAGAAGACATTTTTTCACCTTGAATTAGTTGCATTTGTGCTTGTTGCAGTTCGGAAAAAGATTTTTCTAACTGTTGAGATTTTTCTTGCTCTCGCGCATACAAACGAGCATTCTCGATCGCAATAGCCACTTGGGAAACTAAAACTTTTAAAACTTCTACCCTGTCTGTGGTAAAAGCTCCTGCTGCTAACTTATTTTCCAGATAAATAATCCCTTGCAGATTGGATTGATAAATAATTGGTAAACACAGGATTGATTTAATTTGAAATTCTCTAATGTACTCATCCGCATTAAAAAGTTCGGCAACAGTCGCATCCTGCAATACCAGAGGCTTTTGACTGCGAAAAACATAATTAATTACAGAAACAGGCAAATCTTGACTGTTTTCAAATGGCATAGATTGTAAAACAGTCGCCTGGGTATCTGTAGAATTTCCTACGGCTTCGATGCAGAGTCGATCGGATTCGATCAGCAGCAGCACGACTTTTTGAGCCGCCGCATTTTCTAAAATGATTTTGATTAACTTGCTCAACAATTTTTCGAGAACAATTTCACTGTTAATGGCTTGCGAAGACTTAATAAAAGTAGCCACGTCTAAGAAATCGCCTAAACTATTACTGGTAGTATTTCCAGTGGTAGTGCGGGTGACATCGAGGTTTGGGGTTTGGGTTGTGCGCGTTTGTGCTACTAAAAAAGGATGTGTTGATTCCAAGTGTTTAACTTTCGCTAGAGATCCCCAATGGATGTAGCCGTAATAAGCTTTAGTCAGATATGCTTGAGAAATTATCTGTTTTCCCAGAGATTGATAGAATTCTCCGGCTAATTCATAAGCTAATGCTTCCTCTTGGATGTAACCATTTTTGGCGGCTCCAGAAATTGCGCGATCGTACAAATCCATTGCTTGGGTATTCTGCCCCAAAACTCGCGCTTTCTCTGCTGCTACCAAGTCGTATTTGTGTTGATAATTCATCGGAGCATCAACGGCAAATTTTTTCATCTTGTTTTGGAGATATACCACTTTTTTCAGATATTGCTTTTGCTCCTCTTTGCCAGCTTGGGGATACAAAGCGAGGAGACTGAGAGAGGAGTATAATTTACTGACAGAAACTAGATAAAGTCCGGCTACGGCTTCTTCATATTGCTCAAACAACCTTGAATTTTCCAAGGCTTGCGCGTAGTTTCGGAACAGAAAATTCAGCATAGCTTTGGCATTATAAACCAAACAAACTAAAACAAAGCTTTTAGCTTCCATTAAAGCGGGGAGCGTTTTTAATTCATTAAAGTTATCGCCGACTAAATGGCATGGTTCGACAGTTTTGCCAGACAAATTGAGGGCTGTCTGTCTCTCTATACTTATATACTGTACAGCCATTTCTAGTTGAGATTGCTGCATTAGTTTCAGATACTTACCTGTCTCCTCTTCAACCAGAGCAAGATGCTCTCCCATCCACAGTTTTTTGGCGCAATATTCACCTATACAATAACCCGCATATTCCAAATCTCCTGTTTCCATCCCGGTTTTAAAAGCTTCCATGAGATAGCCTAATCCTGACTTGAGATCGGTTTTCCAGTGTTCAATCCAACCACCAAAGATTGCATAAACTCTACTTTTGATTGAACGGGATGGAAATTTGTCTAACAGCCTAATTGCAAGTTCGCCGAATTCGTATCCCAAACTAATGTCTCCTAGCCTGCACATAACTAAGCCATAATAAGCGTAGGCAATACTTGCATAAGGTGAATTGCCATATTTAATACACAGCTTGACCATCATAAATGCCAGGAGTGGCAACAGTCGGGGCTTGGCCTGAATAGCAGTGCTGAGAATCCCTGATAAAATCCGCATGGCTGCTTGTTGATTGGGATCTGTCATTTCTGGCAAGTTAGCTAGATCGTCAATTCGTTTCAATCCCAAGCTCAGTTTTGTGTTAATCATTCCCGCCATAATATTGAGCGAGTTGGGGTTTTGAGGTAAAGAAATGCCTAACAATTTCAGCACTTCCAGTCCTGTATTTAGTGATTCTATAAGTCTATTTTGAGCATTGTAAGACTGGAGTTGAAGTTCATAAGCATTAACTTTTTCCAGTAGAGTTTTAGCTTTTTGCAGTACGATATCAACCAGTTTTTTTGAATCTTCATAGTTGATGTTTAAGTATTCAGATTCTGCTGTTGACTCGTAAATTGCTAAGGTTAAGTCATACTGACTTTGCCAACAATCCGCTGGCAATAATTCCATAGCAACCCGCAAATACCTAACAGCAGCTTCATAAGCAGCCGCCGCTTTTGCCTTGCGTCCAGCAGTTAAGTTGAACTTTGCTAACTGCGTCTTTTCTGCTGGCTGGTTAATCGTGTCTATTCCGACGTTCAACTGATTGACAATATCAAATATGTTCTCTTCTAGTTTTTCGATGGGAGTGTTTTGAAGAAGTAATTGACCGATGTTAAAGTGAGTTGATTTTTTCCGGTTTTCAGGAATTAGCGAATACGCGGCTTGCTGGACGCGATCGTGCAAAAATTTGTAACTCACCCGCGAAGTATCTAATTTGAGATTGATTGATTCGGCTCGATCGAAAACTAAAGGAATGCGATAAGCATCGCTCAAGGGCAGAATTAACCCTGCTTGCAAAGCTGAATAAAGTTGAGTGGCTGTAGCATTCGCTGACTCTTCGCTGACAAGTGACAGCACATCTAGAGCAAATTTATCCCCCACACAAGCTGCTAATTTCAACACTTCTTGCGTGGCTGCGGGGAGCTTTT
>DMYK01000222.1 GCA_003483675.1 Microcoleaceae cyanobacterium UBA11344 | reverse complement strand
GGTTTAGCAGAAAAAACTAGCGGCGACATCCGCTGGCGCGAACAAGAATTAACTCCTGAACACTTGCAACAGTTAGGAGGTTTAGTATTTCAGTTTCCAGAAAGGCATTTTTGTGGAGGCACAATTTTAGAAGAATTGCGATTAGGGCACCCGGAATTGGGACAAGAACAAATCAACAAAGCAATGGGTGAAGTGGGACTCGGACATTTGCCGCTGAGCGCTTCTCCCCACGCTTTGAGCGGAGGCCAACAGCGACGGGTGGCGCTGGCGGTGCAGCTAATTCGCCAGCCGCATTTGCTGCTGTTGGACGAACCGACGGCGGGTTTGGATTGGTCGATGCGGCGACAATTGGTAAGCTTGTTGAGTAAGTTAAAAAATCACTGGACTTTGTTGATTGTCACTCACGATGCTAGCGATTTATTGAGCGTTGCCGATCGATTTTGGACTTTAGACCACGGGGATTTGCAGGAAGTCGATCGGGCAAAATTAGAAGCTAAAGAAACGAGCTTTGTTAGTCATTAGTTATGGGTTATGGGTTATTGGTTATTTGTTATTGGTAATTGGTAATTGGTGATTCCCGATTCCCGATTCCCGATTCCCGATTCCCGATTCCCGATTCCCGATTCCCCATTCCCCAGTCCGTGCTTACAAACAGAGTGAAAACAAAAGATGAATCAGATTACAATGCCTGTGCTACCGGAGATGAATGAGTTGTGGCAGCAATCCCTTAATTGGCTGCCGGATGAATCACAACAGCAACAATTTCAGCGACTGTATGAATTAATTGTTGAGGGCAATCGGCAGTTAAATTTAACTCGAATTACTGAGCCGATCGAGTTTTGGGAAAAACATTTGTGGGATTCTCTGCGGGGAATTGCGAGACTGCTGCCAGCTAATGACAATTTAGGGGAAAATCGCGACTTTTCCGCACAGTCGGTGCTCAAAGCGATCGATATCGGGACTGGTGCGGGTTTTCCGGGGTTGCCTGTGGCGATCGCCCTGCCGAATTTATCAGTTACTTTGCTCGATTCTACCCGCAAGAAAATTGATTTCTTGGACAAACTTTTGCCATCATTAACTATCAAAAATGCGGCAACTTTGCTGGGGAGATCCGATGAAATTGGGCGACAACCCCATCACAAAGCAGCTTACGATATTGCCCTTTTGAGAGCAGTAGGAGCAGCCTCTATTTGTGCTAAATATGCGCTGCCTTTCCTGAAAAATGGCGGTTTAGCTGTACTTTATCGAGGTAATTGGACGGCGGAGGAAGAGGCAGATTTGCAAAGTGCGATCGGGCCTTTGGGCGGAATTGTTGAATCAGTCGAAGCATTCACAACACCCGTGAGTCATAGTGTGCGACACTGCGTTTACTTGCGAAAAGTTGTACAGCAATTAGAGCGTCCTGCTCGCTAGTAGGGACACGGCACTGCCGTGTCCTGTATTTCATCTAATAGACATCTCCTATAATTATTGTGGAACAGGCATCCTGCCTGTTCTTGACTATCTTTTTATGAGAGGTCTAATTGAAAACCGCTAAATCGCCTTTTCGTAACGCTTGTTAACTTCTGTCCAATTAACAACATTCCACCAAGCTTTTAGATAGTCAGCGCGCAAGTTTTGGTATTTAAGATAATAAGCGTGCTCCCAGACATCATTACCCATAATTGGATAATTTCCATCCATTAAAGGAGAGTCTTGATTCGGAGTAGTTGCAATCTGAAGTTTGCCGGCTTTAGTGCGGACTAACCACACCCAACCGCTGCCAAAACGCTTTGTACCTGCATCATTGAATTTTGCTTTAAAAGCATCAGCACTACCGAAACTTTGTTTAATTGCTGTTGCTAAACCACCTGTGGGTTCGCCACCACCTTTGGGACTCATGATTTCCCAAAACATACCATGATTTACGTGTCCGCCACCATTATTGCGAACTGCTGTGCGAATATCTTCCGGCACTTTGCTCAAATCCCGCAGCATATTTTCTGCACTCATGTTTTTGAGTTGCGGGTATTTGCTAACAGCATCGTTGAGATTTTTAACGTAGGCGGCGTGATGTTTGTCGTGATGAAATTGCATTGTCCTGGCATCGATGTGCGGCTCTAATGCCTTGTATTCATAAGGCAAAGGTGGGAGTGTAAAAAGCCCTGGAGTTTGAGCTGTCTTGGTTGCTTTTGCAATTTGACTTGCTTGGGATACATTATTTGCTGACGCTTGATCAGCACCTGCGGTAAGAGCTCCGACGCTAGCAGTCAGTAAATACAAGAAATCTCGACGTTTAAGAGTCATATTTATCTCAGATTAAACAAAATGGGAACGAGTTGAGATCAAAAAGTGCGATTAGTCCTGGACGCAAAAACCGGGTTTTTATCAGAACAAACATTGTCACAGCTATTTGCCCCAGTATAAAAACCCGATTTATTGAGTTTTGCGCGTAAGTCCTGACTATTTAGAAATCTCGCGCACTACTGGTTTTCCGTCTTGGATTTCGCCAACCAAAACTAAATCTGTGCAGTTGACAAACAAGCCATTTTCTAACACGCCGGGAATGTTATTCAAAGTTTTTTCTAATTCCCCAGGGTTGTCTAGGTTATCAAATTGAACATCAATTACCATGTTACCTTGGTCGGTAATTACTGGCCCTGCTTTTCTGATTCCCATGCGGAGTTCTGGTTTGCCTCCCAATTTTTCAATGGCGCGCGTGACTGGTGTGATTGCCATCGGTATCACTTCGATTGGTACTCGAAAAGTCGAACCCAATTGATCTACCATTTTGGAACTGTCAACTACTACAATAAACTGAGTTGCGAGGTAATCGACAACTTTTTCGCGAGTGTGCGCTGCGCCACCTCCTTTAATTAAGTTGAGGTGCGGATCGACTTCATCAGCGCCGTCAATAGCCACATCTATTCTGTCAATTTCATCGAGGGTTGTCAGCGGTACTCCGTATTGTTTGGCTAACACTTCGGATTGAAAAGATGTGGGCACTCCTTTGATATCTTTGAGTTGACCTGATTTAATGCGATCGCCCAGGGCCTGAATAGTATAAGCTGTAGTTGACCCCGTGCCGAGTCCGACAATCATACCTGACTGTACGCGATCGGCGGCGGCAAAGCCGACTTGCTGTTTCATCAATTTTACGGGGTCTTGTTCTGTGGTCATGTTAGATACTCCTCAATAATTTTAAGATTATAGCATTTATGGATTTAATGAACCACAGAGAGCGCAGAGAACACAGAGAGGAAGAGGAAGAGAGGAAACTCGCAAATTATTTCAAGTTGGTCTGCGATCAGTTTTTCATTGCTTGGGAACTTCTCTCTTTCTTCTCTGCGCCCTCTGCGCCCTCTGTGGTTAAATAAAAAAATCTAGTTCACAAATCCGCGAATAATTGCCATAATGAATAGTATTACTATCAAAACTGTAAGAGTGGTAGAACAAATGATCACGGAGTCGTTGGTGGATTTAGAGGCAGCTCAAACTTATTTCCAAAAGGCAAACGGGCTGAAAGATGCAGGCTGGCTTGATCAGGCGATCGAGAATTATCAGAAAGCTCTAGAATTCAATCGGGAAGATGCCGAAGTTTACAAAAAGTTGGCGGAAGTTTATGCTTTGCAAGGGGAATTTAAACAGGCGATCGACTCCTGCCATCTCGCTCTTAAATTTCAACCTAATTTTGCTGCTGCTTACTTGACAATGGGCAATGCCCTGCACAGTCAAGACCAGCTAGAACTGGCAATTAAAGCTTATTTGCAAGCTTTGAACATTCAGCCGGAATTTGCCGAAGCTAGCGCTAATTTGGGCAGTATGTATTACAAGTTAGGGCAATTGGCAGAGGCTGAAAAATATTACCAAACAGCTATTGCAATTAATCCCACTTTGTGTTCTGTGCGCTTGATGCTCGGTAGTGTTTTGCAGGATCAAGGCAAGTTAGATGCAGCAATTGCTTGTTATGAAAAACTGCTGGAATTGCAACCGGGAGATGCAAGTACAGCCGAGAAATTATCCAATTTGCTTAAACAAAAAGATGGGGAAAATTCACCCAGCAAATTTATTGAACTAGAAACAGAATCAGGGGAACCACAAGCAGTAACTGTCAACAAAGACGAAGGCTATGGTTTGCAGCCTTCTAGCATAAATCTGCCGCCAGCAGAAACAAGTGAAAACTTAAATACTCCCTTCACAAACCCTGCTGAAGTTTCCGAACAAGTTTCGCAGTTGAACGTTCCAAATAACGAAGAAGTTGCCAATTTTCAAGAAGTTGAACATTACAAAAGTCTGGCTGAGAATTATCTAGTTAAAGGCAAAATCAAAGAAGCGATCGCCGCGTGTCATTTAGCAATCAAAACTCGACCAGATTACATCCATGCTTACGTTACTTTAGGGAATGCTTTGCAAGCTGGCGGCAAAATAGAAGCTGCCATTCGCTCCTATTCTCAAGCCTTAGAATTGCGGCCAAATTTTGCTGAAGTGCGCGCTAATATCGGCAGTATGTATTTCAAAATGGGGCGTTTACCAGAGGCGATCGCACATTACGAAGAAGCCATTGCTCTCAATCCAAATTTAGCGGGCGCTCACTGGAATCTCGGCAAAGTATATCACAAAAACGGCAACATCGAAGCGGCGATCGCCTGTTTTCAGAGAACATCCTCACTCAACCCCCAGCTAGTCGGTGCAGACTTCCACTTTAACTTAGGTAACCGACTTTTCTCTCAAGGGAAGCGCGACGAAGCTATTGAAAGCTACGAAAAGGCGATCGCCCTTAAACCAGATTGGGCTGAAGCCTATGCTAACATCGGCAGCGCGCGATCGCAACAAGG
>DMYK01000465.1:3177-4187 GCA_003483675.1 Microcoleaceae cyanobacterium UBA11344 | reverse complement strand
ACAACCCGTTCCAGAATTTCCACCCAATTGCGCGGGAAAACAGTATCGCCCCAGCGCGCCATCTGCACCATGTGCCACAGTTGTTCAGTGCGACTCGGACGGTTCACCCCGTCTCCGCAGAACAAATGGTGGGCGTATTCCCGCATCGGACTATCAAGGTTACAAGCATTAGATTTGGGGTCGCCGAGTTGGATGTAACTCTTGTCGGTGGCGACATACTCCCGTCCCGCCACAATTTCCGAAACCTCGGCGGCGTGAGCTGGATCAGCACAATAGTGAGAAGCTTCGAGCAAAGCCTTGACTAGAGCAATGTGAGTGTTTGGGTAAGCAGTCGCCCAGTCTTCCCGCACCCCCAGAATTTTCGCGGGGTGTCCGGGCCACAGTTCCAAATCTGTAGCCACCGTAAAGCCGACTCCTTCCATAGAGGCCCGCAAGTTCCAAGGTTCGCCGACGCAGAAACCGTCAATAGTGCCGCCCTGCAAGTCAACAATCATCTGAGCCGGAGGGATGTTTTTCAGCAACACATCGTGATCCGGGTCAATCCCGCCGGAAGCTAACCAGTAGCGCAGCAGCAGGTTGTGCATGGAAGAAGGGTGCACGATCGCCATTCTGTGAGTTTGCGCGGGCGTTCTCTGGAGCATTTTTTTAAAGTCAGCCAGAGTGTAGATCCCTTCGTCGTAAAAGCGCCTCGCGAGGGTAATTCCGTTGCCATTGCGGCTCATAGTGAGGGCTGTAACCGTTGGTATCGGCTTCTCTTGATGCCCCCCTAAGCTTAACCACATCGCCATGCCAGAGGGCATTTGGGCTGCGTCTAAGTAACCTCCAGCGATGCCGTCTACGATGCCGCGCCAACTGGTTTCCCGGACGAGGTGGACCTCATCGAGGCCGTGTTTAGCAAACAAGCCTTTTTCTTTGGCGACAGCGAGGGGAGCGCAGGCTGCGAGGGGGACAAAGCCGAGTTCGAGGTTGACTTTTTCCAGTCCGTGACGGGCGATCGCAGGTACTTTCCG
>DMYK01000465.1:2221-3130 GCA_003483675.1 Microcoleaceae cyanobacterium UBA11344 | reverse complement strand
CTGGGATGTGTGACGACTTCCATCCGTTTGCGGGGGCGGGGGATATCCACTTCGAGAATCCCGCCAATCTTCGATTCTGGGCCGTTGGTGAGCATGACGATGCGATCGCTCAGCAACACCGCNNCACCGCCTCATCCACATCGTGAGTCACCATCAGAGCACTAATTTCGTACTCTTGGCAAATTTCCATTAATTTCTCTTGCAAATTACCGCGAGTCAAAGCGTCTAGAGCGCCGAAGGGTTCGTCCAAGAGTAACAGTTTAGGGCGCAGGGCCAAAGCACGGGCGATCGCCACACGCTGTTTTTGTCCCCCCGATAGAAGTGCGGGCTGTTTCTCCGAGTGAGGGCCCAAGCCTACCATGTCGATGTGCTTTTGAATGATGTCGAGGCGATCGGCTTTCGGTAAACCACTCATCACCGAGTCTACAGCCAGAGTAATGTTTTCCCTGACAGTCCGCCAAGGAAGCAGCGAATAGTTTTGGAATACTACCATGCGATCGGGGCCTGGTTGAGTGATTCTTTGTCCATCGATCGTCACCAACCCTTCAGTCGGCAAATCCAAACCTGCGACCATATTTAGCAGCGTAGATTTGCCGCAGCCAGAGTGTCCAATTAAGGAAATAAATTCGCCTTTTTCAATTTCCAGATCGATGCCTTTGAGGGCAACATATTTGCCACCATCTGACAAATTAAAAACTTTATCGAGTTGTTCTACCGCAATCAAAACAGACATAATCTTCTTGCCTTTTTTGTAGGTTTGTTATTTCGATAGATGTCGCTTTTAGTCGAGTCTAGAAACCCCTAAATCCCCCTAAATAAAGGGAGTAGGGGTTGACTTTGATCCATTTCCGGTTCCCCCCTTCTTAAGGGGGGTTAGGGGGGATCTGGGCCTAATCATCAAACAGCAGA
>DMYK01000465.1:0-2158 GCA_003483675.1 Microcoleaceae cyanobacterium UBA11344 | reverse complement strand
CTTCTTCCCTCTTCTTCCTTCGTGTCCTACCCTACGGGAACGGCTTCGCCGAACGCGTCTTCGCGGTTAAATAATCCTAATTCTTCCGGCCCCAAAGAAGTAACTAAAAACTACTTTCCTTGAGAAGGAGCAATCTTTTGCTGCAACCAAGCCATCATGCGATCGAGCATCAAACCCACCGCCCCAATGTAGAACACCGCTAACAGAATTTCGCTGATGTAGTTTTGCTGGTAAGCATTCCAAATAAAGAAGCCAATACCAGTAATCCCCGACATCACAATTTCCGCAGCAATAATCGCCAGCCAAGCCAAACCGATCGCAATTCTCAATCCTGTAAAGATATAAGGAAGCGCTGACGGAAACAAGATATTGATGTAATACTCTTTCCGAGAAAGTTGCAGCACTTTCGCAACGTTGTTATAGTCATCAGGAATTTGGCGAACACCTTCAGCCGTGTTGATCAAAATCGGCCAAACTGAAGTGATAAAAATCACGAACAAAGCAGCAGGTTCGTTTTGTTGTAATGCAGCCAGGGCGATCGGCACCCAAGCCAAAGGAGCCACCATCCGCAAAAACTGAAAAATCGGATCTAAAGCCTTATTTAGAAAAGGATTTGTACCTACCACAACCCCCATGCCAATTCCCACAACAGCAGCGAGAGTGTAGCCTTTAGCCACCCGTTCCAAACTCGCCAAAGTCTGCCAAAATAAGCCTACTCCGTAGGTTTTGGAATTCATAAAAGGATACAACAACAAGATCCGCGTCCGTTCATCAGTCCAAACGCTAGTCGGCCCCGGCAATTTGATAATTCCCGAACTTGACAGGAATTGCCAAACAAACAGAAATCCAATTAATCCCCAAATTGGCGGCAAGATATTCTGGGAATTCTTTTTCCAAAATTCGCCAAGTGCTCCTTGGATATCGCCGCCTTTCCGACTTGTGCTTACAGCCATGCTACTAATCTCCTGTGGTGTTTCTGCTGTTTCAGGACTTACGCAAGTCTTTAATTTTTACACTATTTGTAGTAGTAAGGTGCGCAATGCGCACCTACAAGTAGAGTTAGTGCGTAAGTCATATGTTTGTTTTCGAGACTAAATTATGGGAAGCTAAGACCCCATCACACTTTTTTAATTGCCAAACTCTTGAGATAATCTTCTGGCTTGTCCGGGTGAAATTCTTTGCCGTCAAAGAACTTCTCAACACCGCGAGACGTACTTTTAGGAATATCAGCATCAGGAACTCCTGCTAATTTGGCTGCTGCTTTCCACAAA
Source organism: Microcoleaceae cyanobacterium UBA11344 (assembly GCA_003483675.1). Taxonomy (GTDB): domain Bacteria; phylum Cyanobacteriota; class Cyanobacteriia; order Cyanobacteriales; family Microcoleaceae; genus Microcoleus. The sequence goes on along the minus strand of DMYK01000465.1, from coordinate 887 downwards.
TCACCACGGTTGACTTTATCGATGATTGTCTTAGAATCATCCAAGGTTTTTGTAGGTAAGAAACCCCAGCGAACGCTTTCGGTTAAGAACCACAAATCGTGACTTGCGTAGGGATAAGAAACGTTGCCGACGCCATCATGCCAGTACAGCGGGCCCATCTTGAAGTCGTTGATTTCTGGTTGACCGTCGCCCATGACGTACTTGCCTTCATAGGGAGGTATCAAGACTTCGGGAGATACGTCAAAGAAGCTTTTACCAGAAACAATCGCCACCAATTCGGCTCGATGTTCGGGCTTGTCGCACCACTGCTGCGCTTCCATTAGTCCTGCTAGCAAAGCTTCGGTGGCTTTCGGGTGTTTGTCTACCCAGTCGCCACGAATTGCTAAATATTCCTCTGGGTGAGCTTTCCAGACTTGGGCAGTTAGGGCTGACATGAAGCCGATTTTTTCTTTGACGATTCGCAGGGGCCAGGGATCACCGGTGCTGAAGGCGTCCATACTTCCGGTTTTCATGTTGGCCACAGTTTGGGCTGCCGGTACCGTTAGCAAGCTGACATCTGTATCGGGATCGATGCCGTTAGCTGCTAACCAGTAGCGAATCCACAAATCTTGGTTGGCTTTGGGGAAGGTGTAGGCTGCTTTGAAGGGAGTGCCTGCTTTGGCGAGGTCTTTGATGTAGTTTTGGGCAGCTTGGTCTAGTTTAAGTCCGATGCCTTTACCTTCGTGTTTGGACGCGATCGCAATTCCATTTCCCTGAGTGTTCAACTGAGCTAGAACATACATCGGAAGTCCGTCTTTGTTCTTGGTGATCAGGCCTTTACTAATTAGATAAGGCATCGGCATTTGCCATTGGCCGCCGTCAATGCCACCGCCTGCCGATCCGATTTC
>DMYK01000466.1 GCA_003483675.1 Microcoleaceae cyanobacterium UBA11344 | reverse complement strand
ACCGAACTTTTTTATGAGAACTCGTTTGAATAACAGAATGCTTCCACATCCTATTTAAGTCAAAATATTTAAGTCAAAGGATTGATTGTGAAAACCCTAAATATCCTCTTGGTAGAAGACAGTCCGCTGGATGCAGAACTGATTCAAGTCTATCTAATTGATGGTGGGATCGAGTTTGATCTGCTGCGCGTGGAAACGCGGGAAGAATTTGTCGCCGCACTGGAAAACAACAGTTTTGATATTATTTTGGCAGATTATATGCTGCCTGGGTTTAACGGGATAGCAGCGCTGGAAATAGCCCGGGCTACTTGTCCGCAGCTACCGTTTATTTTTGTATCGGCTCTCTTTGATCAACAACTGGGCGAAGAAGTGGCGATCGAAACTTTGAAAAGTGGTGCTACAGATTACGTGTTCAAACCCCGTTTGACGCGACTGGTGCCTTCAATTCAGCGAGCCCTGCGGGAAGTTCAAGAACGGATGGAACGCAAGCAAGCCGAGGCACAGCGCCAAGAAAGTGAAGATAGATTTCGGATCGTCGCAGACACCGCACCGGTGATGATTTGGATGTCTGACAGTCACAAAGTTTGCCATTACTTTAACCAAGTCTGGCGATCGTTTACGGGTAGAAATTTGGAACAAGAAATGGGCAACGGTTGGATGGAAGGGATACACCCAGACGATTTGCAACACTATCTGGAGACGCGCTCTGCTGCCCTCAAAGCCGAAGCCGAGTACCGCGCGGAGTACCGTCTGAGGCGCTTTGACGGCCAGTACAGGTGGGTTTTGGATACGGGGGTACCCCGGTACAGACCCGATCGCACATTTGCAGGTTACATCGGTTCCTGCATTGATATTGGCGATCGCTTCCAAGCAGAAAAAGAACGCGCCGCCGCCTTGGTAAGAGAAAAAGTAGCCCGCACCCAAGCGGAAGCGACAGCACAAGAACTGCTTGAGGCTAACTGGCGCATTGCTAACATTCTCGAAACCATTAGCGACAGTTTTGTCAGCGTCGATTTGGAGTGGAATTACACCTATGTCAACCGCAAAGCTATTGAATTTTTGGGCAAGTCGAAAGCTGAGTTGATCGGCAAAAATATGTGGGAAGTGTTTCCTGATGCAGTTAATACTCCTGGTTACAAAATGGCTCAGAAAGCACTTGCCGAAGGCTTAACCCTGGAATATGAAGAATTCCATCCATTTCCGAATCAGTGGTTGGCAGTGCGCTGCTATCCGTCAGAGTATGGTTTGTCTATTTATTTCCAAGACATTACCGATCGCAAGCAAACAGAAGCAGCACTAAAAGCTAGCNNGGCAAAGCTGAGGAGTTTAGCAGAAGCTAACTTGATCGGAATTCTGTTCGGCGATGTTGACGGCGACATCAGCGAGGCAAATGACGAATTTTTGCGTATGGTTGGCTACAGGCGGGAAGACTTGCAGGGCGGGAAACTGCGCTGGATTGACATTACGCCGCCGGAGTACCTGTCTCTCGACGAGATCAAGATTGCAGAGGCAAAAGCAACGGGGATTTGCACTCCTTACGAAAAGGAATACCTGCGGCCCGACGGCAGCCGAATTCCGGCATTAGTGGGGTATATTTTGTTGGGGGAAAATCGGCAAGAATCTGTAGCTTTCATTCTCGATTTGAGCGAGAGAAAGCAGTTAGAAATAGAACTTCAGAATCGAGCCGAGGATTTAGCCCGCGTCAACCGGATTAAAGACGATTTTCTGGCTACTTTGTCCCACGAATTGCGGACGCCTTTGAATGTCATCCTGGGGTGGACGCAACTGCTACGTTACCAGAAGTTTGACGAAACAACTACTGTTCGGGCTCTGGAAACGATCGACCGTAATAGCAGAGCCCTGGGGACACTAATCGAAGATTTGCTAGATGTGTCGCAGATTATTACTGGTAAGTTACCTCTGAATTTCCGGTGTGTGGATTTGATGCCAAGCATTCAGGCGGCGATTGACACTTGTGCACCCGCCGCTAGGGCAAAAAATATTGAAATTGTCACCGAATTTGACCAGACAATCGGGCCAATTTACGGAGATTCGGAGCGCTTGCAGCAGGTGGCGTGGAATTTGATCTCGAACGCGATTAAGTTTACTCCCAATGGCGGGGTGGTGGCAGTTGCTGTGAGGAAGGTGGAGGGTGCCTTTGCTACCAAGCTCCCAGAAGGGGAAAATTTGTTGCCTGCTGTTGTCGAAATTGAGGTAGAGGATACCGGAGGAGGGATTAGCCCGGAATTTTTACCTCGGGTTTTCGAGCGCTTCAGCCAAGCTGACAGTACGACAACCCGATCGTACAACGGATTGGGCATGGGTTTGGCGATCGTCCGCCATTTGGTGGAAATGCACGGCGGTACGGTGAAAGCCGAATCTGCTGGGAATGGAAAAGGAGCGAGGTTTTTGGTGAAGCTGCCGATGCAACAGACAAAGGACGACTTTGCCTGTGTTGTGGCTGAGCCTGGGGAGTTTTTGATGCGACAAAAAAGCGAGATCGCGCCTGTAGATGAGTTGTTTGTCAGTACCAATCTTTCGGGAGTGCGGGTGTTGGTAGTCGATCGGGACGAAGATACCCGGAATTTTGCCCGTGCAGTCCTCGAAGATTGCGGAGCCGAGGTGGAGACCGTTGTCTCGGTAGCGGAGGTCTTGGAGGCGATGGAAAGGCTGAATCCTGATGTATTAGTGAGCGATATCGGGCTGCCGATGGCAGACGGCAATTACCTGCTCCGGCAAGTGCGATCGATTTCTGGCTGTGCCAAAATTCCGGCGGTGGCCTTCACAGCTTATGGCAGAGTTGAGGAACGGGTTCGAGCCTTGCGAGAAGGCTTTCAACTTCATTTACCCAAGCCGATCGATCCTGCTGAGTTGGTGGCGGCTGTAGCAAGTTTGGTCATTAGTAATTGGTAATTCGTAATTGATAATTGGTAATTCGTAAGAGACGAATTGGACAAGCGGGCAACAAAACCGATCGAATTCGGTGAAACGCCTGAAAATACAAGAACTACTCATGGCGTGTTGGCAGATTTTAAGGTAAGCTCTTAGACAGTCGCAATTATTAGCGAGTCGAGCCGTGGCAGTAGCAATCGCAGAATTACTTACATCCGAAATCAAGCAGCCAGCTCGTTATCTGGGAAATGAGTTGGGGGCTGCACATAAGCCTTGGGATGGGGCAAGAGTGCGCTGGGTGCTAACTTACCCAGAAGTGTATGAAGTTGGTGCTTCTAATCTGGGGCACATCATCCTTTACAATATTTTGAATGCTTTGCCGAGACAGTTGTGCGATCGAGCTTATTTGCCAGCACCTGACTTAGCAGCAAAACTTCGATCGACTCAAACTCCCTTGTTTGCGGTAGAGTCGAGGCGATCGCTCACAGAATTTGATATTCTAGGCTTTAGCCTCAGCTACGAA
>DMYK01000251.1:8274-10201 GCA_003483675.1 Microcoleaceae cyanobacterium UBA11344 | reverse complement strand
GTTGGCTATTTTGCCACTTTTCGAGCTTGTTTCACCATTTCAATCAGAGTGTGGTGAGCATCTTCGGCGTCTTTCAAAGTGCGATCGAATTTAACTCTAACAGGCAAAGTTTCGCCATTGACTTCAGCGGTTAAATCCATGCCATTCGCATCAATAGCCAGCATTTGAGCTGCGGTTGCATCCGGTTTGTCGCCAAATGCTTGAGCGTAAAGCACTACAGCACTAGGGTGATCTTCGTTCATGTGGGTGCAGATGCGATCGCTAATCTCAGTAGAAAACGGTTCTGACATGGGTAAATTCCTCAGATGCAATATTCATCAATTGTACTGCGAATCGTAATTGACAAATCACTTCGCAATTTGCTAAGATAACATCAATAGGATGCTCCCATGAAAAATTCTAGCGCTTATATCGAACTACTCAAAATATTTCCTCCCCGACCCATAACTGCTGAAGAGGAATTAACTGCGACTCAAAAAGCGATCGACTCTTTGTTGGATAAAGGCGAACTGACTCCAGACGAACGCGACTATCTAAACGTACTAGGAACCCTGGTTTATGAGTATGAGCAAACTTTAGAACCCATACCTGACATTTACGGCATAGAACTATTAAAGGCTTTAATCGAAGAATTTGAGCTCAGACCAAAAGACCTAGTTCCTATTTTTAAAACCGAGTCTATTGTCTCAGATATCCTCCATGAAAAGCGTCAACTTACCACCGAACATATACAAAAACTTGCAGAGTTTTTCAGCGTCTCGCCGGCTGTTTTCTTTCCAATGCATAAAGTTGTTTGTAATACTGCATAAAGTTGTTTGTAGTAAGGACTTTAGTCCTGGACTAAAAGCTTTAAGAGAGGACGGTCGTCCTCACTACAAACTGCACAGCTTAACTCAAAGATCGATCGTCAAACGGCAATTCATCAAACAGAGGAATCAAGATCAGCATCAGAATTCGCAACGGGCGAATTAGCGCGAGATTGCACCTTGGCTATCGGCAACTTGGCCGCAGATTCCAAAGCAGCAGGCTCCGATTTCTGTAACTTAACTACAGGTAATTCCCCACCATTTTCTCCATTTTTGCTAGTTTGATTCCACATCATCATCCCCAGCAAACCATCAACTAAACCCCCACTGCTACCGCTGCCGCTAACCGCAACATCCGGCACAACTCGCACATGACTATCGCCGATAATTTGCATTAACTGCAAAGCCGTATAACCCGAACCTCCCAAAGCAACAACACCCGCGCGATAAGCCTCAGCTTGAGCATTTCCTTTCACCCGAATTGACTCAGCTTCGCCTTGAGCTTGTTTCACCTGAGAATTAGCTTTTAACTCAGAAATCTTGACGCCTTGCTCGGATTTCACCATCTCTTGCTGAATCTCAGCCAGCGCCGTTTCTCGTACCAATTGTTGCCGCTGAGTTTGCGCTAATTGCTGCACTTCATAAGTCTTGCATTGTTCCTCAGCAATTTTGCGATCGGTTTGAGTTTGCATCAACTCTGCGGGCGGCAAAATATCCCCGATCAAAGTATCAATTGCTTGCACATCGTAGGTACGCAAAGCTGCTTTGATATACTCCGCGGCTTCGGCTTGCCGATCGCTCCTTGCAGAGAGAAAATCTAACACAGAATAAGCTTGAGCAGAATTGCGGAAATAATTCCCAATTGTCGGCTGCAAAACGTGGTCAACTAAGTTCTGCATCGAACCCACGCGAGAGATGACTTTCGGAGCATCCAAAGCGCCGACGTGAATAATTTGAGCTACTTCTAAATCAAAGGCAAAACCGTCGCGAGAACGCACCGTTAAAGAGGAAAGTTGAGAATCGTAACTGTGCCGTTCCGTTTTACTAGACCAATTCAAAACAATATTTGTAGTCGGCACTAACTCTACCTTCAAAATGCGAGTATTCAGCGGATGTTTTCC
>DMYK01000251.1:7820-8120 GCA_003483675.1 Microcoleaceae cyanobacterium UBA11344 | reverse complement strand
AAGTTCCACGAACCGGAAAGCAAAACCTGTTCCTGCAAGCCGCGCCGCCCGCCGCCGGTGATAAATTTCTGTGCATTTTGGAAGTTATCGTGATTCGGAATAATCGGGCCAGCAATTTCGCCATCTTGAATCGGAACACCGTCATANNGGAGTTATCCACACCCCTTTATTCCCTACATTTACTAAATTGCCGTGAGTGAAAGCAGCGCCGCTCACATCTTCTGACGTTTTGCCGACATAGGAAATAACTGCGCCGACATAGCCGATCGGGATTTCAGTCATCGCTGCTTGTTCCACCCC
>DMYK01000251.1:5134-7641 GCA_003483675.1 Microcoleaceae cyanobacterium UBA11344 | reverse complement strand
ATTTTGTACAGCTTCAAAAGTTCCGCTGTCATCCCGTGTTTGGCAGCATTTTCTGCTGTAATTACCGTAAACAGTGCGGTATTAATCCGATAACTGCCGCCAGTAATAATCCCCAATTGCCTGCCTTTTTCCCCACCGCTTTTAAGGAATTTTCGAGCATCTTGAAAATTGTCGCATTCTGTGATTTTACCAAGAATCCGCTGGGGCGGAATCGACGCGCCGCCTGCTGCGATAATTAAAGCAATTTCACCTTGTGGAACCACAGTTAGAGACTCTTTGCGAACATTGTATTGCAAAGGCCAATAACCCCAGTGCCAACCGGGAGGCAAAGTATCAGCTTGATAACCCGCTTCTCCGTTTAAGGCAATTAAATCTCCGGGCGGTAAAGACTTGCCACCAAAGCTAAACTTTTTACTGACAATGCCAACTTCGCGATCGCCAATTACCACCAATCCGCCAAAAAATAGCGGAATACAAATCAGCACCGCACCGCCGAAAACAATTGGTATAATTCCATCCAATAAGTCCATCTGCACTGTCTGCACAGCAACAGTATTTTGAGGTAGCTGGCTCCGCAGCAAATTGGGAGGTTTTGCTGCTAGCTGAGTCGGAGTTTGTGCTAGGGGGATATCGCCAGCAGCCGTTACTGGCGAGGGTTTCAAAGTGCTAATTGCACTGATAGCTAAGGCAGCCGAAACAGTGGCTGCTAACTGTTTTAAAACCCGAACTTTGATTTGAGACTTGGGCAAAAGTGAATAAAGCATTTTTTTGACACAAGCTGTAGTGTTTTATTATATCTAGCTTAGCCTTCATTTCAAGGGCCTACATAAAACTTAATTAAACGGCTGCTTTTGGCAAGCAAAGAGCGCTAGTAAATCCTGATGTCAAGATACTGGTAAATGCGAACAGCTTTGAGGTAAGCTAGAATCGATCGAAGTTTCTGGAGTCTGACATGGAAACAATGAAACTGCGATCGCACGCTACGCGATCGGCATATCGCTCAAAGGCAATGATTTTGATATCTACTTGTACATAAAGATAGGAGGGAAACTTTCCACTTTGAGTTTAGATCGGAATAGTTTAGATTAAATTAGAGAAGAAATCGCTAAAATTGCCAGCCGTTATGGGGTTTTTCAATGTATTGAGGTAAAAAATGCACGATTTATATACGCTAATTGAGAAAATTAAGAAAGCTCCTTCAATGTACTTGGGACGACATTCAATTATTTGCCTTCAGGCTTTTTTATCTGGTTACAGCGTTGCTAAATATGAGTTAGGAGAACAGCCAACGAAACAAGATAGCGATTTTATGCAGTTTCCTGAGTGGATACGAAAAAGATTCAACGTGCAGACTAGCCAATCTTGGGCTAATGTCATTCTGTTTTATTCTGAGGATGAAAGCAAAGCACTCGATCGGTTTTTTGAGCTGTTAGATGAGTTTATCCAGCGTCATTCTTCGGCTGATACTGTAGGCGAAGGTGGATTGGATCTAGAGGGAAAAGTGCAAGTTTTCAGGATTTGATAGAAATGGCGATCGATCTTGATGCGCGATCGGGCGATCGCACTCAGTAATTGATCGTAACAGACTCACTACAGCGTCCAATCTTCGATCGAAAGTCCGGGAACTTGACAAAAATCTCGCTGGTTGCGAGTGACAACGGTAGCGCCGACGGACAAGGCAATGGCTGCAATCCGCATATCTTTTTGCAGGCGATTTTTCCGCAATGGCGGGTGATCTTTTAACATTTTTTTGAGGCAAGTATCAGCCTCTGGTGTAAAGTCCATTACCTCAATAGTTTGGAGATATTTTACAGTTGTCCAAAGTTTTGAATAGAGTGCAGGTAGGTTATGTACTTGGGACGGATCGTTAATTCTGACAACCCGGCCATTGAAGAGTTCTTGAACTGTGATAATCGTGATGGCAACCTGATGCTTTGTTGCGTTAGCGGTAAGTTGGGGATGATTATATAGAATCAGTGAAACGCGATCGGTATCCAGAATATATCTACACAGGATAAGCCACCTCTATAGGTAATAGGAAGGATCGACTTCCGAGTCATCATCTGAGGTTCGTTCGGCGCGAATTGACTCGATAATGGCAGCAAAATCGGCATCGTCTTTAAAGACACCTGCAAACTTCATCCAACTTGGTTCTGAAGTTTGAATCGGTACGTTCCATGAAATGGCTTCCATATTTTTGAGCCGTTCTAGAAAGGTAGCTTGAATTTGTGCGATCGCGGTTTCTCGTGTTTCTGCTTGTACTCGACAGTCGGGAAATTCTCTGATAGATGCCACAATTTGCCCGGATGTCAGTGCTTCTAGCAGGAGTGTTACCTTGAGGTTGGTGAATGGATCGGACTGCGCTAAGTCTAGGTTGATCATGTTAATTTGTTAAAGATTAATTATGAGATTTAATTTGATTCTAGCACAGACATCGATCGCTCTTTATTTTGGTGGGCGATCGCTCTGGTTGGAAAAAATTAAGAAGGGCGATCGCTCTTGATGCG
>DMYK01000251.1:0-4995 GCA_003483675.1 Microcoleaceae cyanobacterium UBA11344 | reverse complement strand
ATCGGTCAAGATACTGGTAAAGGTGAACAGCTTTAGCCTTGAAACTCGCGTTCTAACAAGGATACCAACTTGCACAAACATCACGATCGGAGTAAACTTAGTTTATGAACTTATTTTGTTAAGAGCATGGAAACTGTAAATATCGAACAGGCTAAAACGAATCTCTCAGGACTATTGTCGCGTGTTGAACTTGGAGAAGAAATCATTATTTCAACCGGAGGTATCCCAATAGCGAAATTAGTTCCGTTTCGTAATTCATCCAATCGACGAGCTAGTTTAGGGCAAGATCGAGGGAGATTTATTGTGCCAGATGACTTTAATGATCCTTTGCCAAAAGAGATTTTGGCCGCATTCGAGGGGGATGAAAAGTGAAACTTTTGTTGGATACACAGTGTTGGTTGTGGTGGTTTGCTCAACCAGAGCGATTGAGTGAGGAGGCGATCGCACATATTGCCGATGAAACGAACGAATTGTGGTTTTCTGTTGCTAGTATTTGGGAAATGGGTATTAAAGTAGCTAACGGAAAGTTGCCGCTGCCAGAACCGATAGATGGCTATATTTCTAGTCGCATGGTGCTGTTAGATGTGCAATATTTGGAAATTACAGCACCTCATGCTTTACGAGCGGCTGCGTTACCATTACATCATCGAGATCCCTTTGATAGAATGCTGATTGCTCAGGCTCAGATAGAGGATATGACGCTTGTGAGTGCTGATTCAATGTTCAAGCAATACAGTGATATTTCCCTTCTTTGGGCTGCTAATTAGTGAGATTTTATTTCTTATTTATAAGGTAGGATGTGGGCGATCGCTCTTTCTTTGGTGGCCGTATCTCGTGAGGATGAGAAACCGGGTTTCTTCATAAAATCTCGGTTGGGAGACAAAAGATATCTGAGAAACCCGGTTTCTGGGTTGGGCCGTATCGCCTAACGTATAAGGTCTAAAATTTTACAAGTATCGAAGAGAATGTTAGGCAAGCTTGACGTTGTATTCAAAATCGCCAAATATCGACTTGTATTTTTCCAGAATGGTAAGCCTTGTGGCACTCTGGGCAAAGTGTCATCATATTCTTCAAATGCGCCGGGCCACCATCACTATAAGCAATAACATGGTGTCCATTTGCGATATCGGAGACTTTACCGCAAATTTCACATTCGTTACCATCCCGATGCTTGACTTCCTTCTGTGCGTTCAGGTGTTCCCTGGGTCGTCTTTGGCTTGCCATATTACTTACCCTTGATTTCCTTGTTGGATGAACCCTCAAATGTTTTTGGACTTGCCGCCACAATTGAGATACTGCAATCTGGAGCAATTGTCTTGACTGTCTTAGTTATCCCATGAGCAACATCGAGGTAGTTGTCATCATTTAAACCGTGAACTGTTACTTTAACAGACTTTGTACCCATTACTCACCTCATTAAGCAGTTATAGAGAGAACTTCTTGACCATTAGCATCGGTTGCCCAAGCTTCGACTTCACCATCTCCATGAGTGATGGTAATTGCTGGTGTTTTAGACAGTTTAGGCTGTCCATTTTGATCGCGGGATACGGAGTAAACACAAACTTCCTCGTTTAATTTCCGTACAACTATGTGAATCTCCTCACCTATGTATGAGACATTCAGCACTTGATCGCCTTTCTGGAGAATTTTTACGATTAGTCTATTCATTCATCAAACTAACCTCTTCGTAAATTTTTCAGTTCCATATACCTAAAGTTCCCAAGGGAGTAAACTTGCTCTTGATCCAGAATAACACTTAACTTTTGTTTTTCCGCTTGCAAAAAGTCTGGTAGTTATCGGGACTTTTCCACTTGATAACCAGACCAAAAATCTGGAAATAGGGGAAAATGTTGGTAAATGTTGGTAAATATTGGGTACAATACAAACAACCCTGACATCTACTCGACTCTATGAACCTTAAGGAAGTGGTAAAACTCGCAGACGATCTGGTGTTGGCTAAAACAGGTAAGCACCTCAATGAGTTACAAGAGATAATTCTGCGCGGTACATGGGAAGATGAGGGGTACAAAGAAATTGCCAAGGCGGTTAACCGTTCTGAGGATCGTGTTAGAGAAGTAGGAATGGAATTATGGCAAATACTTTCACAAGAGTTTGGGGAAAAAGTCAATAAAAAGAATTTTAGATCGGCAATAGAGAGGTTACAAAACGCTAGTGTTGTAAACTTTGGACAAGACGTTGTAGTGAGCGGTACTTTCAACATCTGTGGAGAACCTAGACACCCGCCAAACATCCCAAACTTACACCCACCAAATCAAGAAACCTCACATCAAGATTTAAGCGAGATGCCAGAATTAGGCACATTCTTCGATCGCACTTCCGAACTCGACACCCTCACAACCTGGATTCTACAACAACACAGCCGCCTCATAACCCTCACTGGCATCAGCGGAATCGGCAAAACCAGCTTAGCAGTGCAACTCGTAAAACAAATCAAAGACGAGTTTGAATACGCAGTTTGGTACACACTAGACGAATTCCCCACCATAGATAAATTCCAATCTAACCTAATACAGCTTTTTTCCAACTCAGAAAAACAAGATTCATCCCCAACAAACCAGAAACGCTTACCGCTGATTAAATATTTACAAAACCATCGCTGTTTAATAGTCTTAGATGACGTTCACAACCTTTTATGTAGCGGCGAATTGGCAGGAAAGTATAAACCAGAATACGAAGAATATCGCTCTTTATTCAAACAAATATAAAAATTATCCCATCAAAGTTGCTTTCTGCTAGTCGGTTGGGAACAACCCAGAGAAGTGACTCAAATTAAAAACCAAAATACTGCCATTCGTAGCTTACAACTCAAAGGTTTAGACATCGCAGCCGCCGGGGAAATACTGAGAGATAATGGGTTAGCAGAAATCGACAACAGCGAAACACTCATTCATCGCTACCAAGGCAACCCGTTATGGTTAAAAAGCGTGGCGAATCTGATTCAAGACTTGGGAGGAGGCGTGACTGAGTTATTACCAAATGATACCATATTGTTACCAGAAGATTTGAAAGATGTTTTACAGCAGCAGTTCGATCGCCTATCGGAACTAGAAAAACAAGTAATCTCCTTGTTGGCGAAAGAAAGCCAGCCAATCGATCGGGCAAAACTGCTAGAAAATCAAATAATTCCGGTGTCAGATTTGCTAAATGCGCTGCAATCTCTATCGCGGCGCTGCTGGATAGAACAACTAGGAAGTAGTTACACTATTCTACCAGTAATCGGCGAATATATCAAAGGGTTATAGCTGATATTTTGCACCGGCAGTCCACAAGATGAAAGAAACCGGGGTTTTTATTGAATCTGCGGATTGCAACGAAGTATTTCGTAAAAAACCCCTCAGTGAAGTACAGATGTCCGGTAGGGACACGGCAGTGCCGTGTCTACTTCGGTGAAGTTTCTGGGTTCCCATGCGTCAGTCTTATTTAAACAAACTGACCGGTTGTAGTCGATCGCACGCGACGAATTCCAATCACCGACGGCATCGGCTGCGCGAATCATTCGAGATATTACTTGGCCACAAACTGCCGCGAGAAACAGTGCGAGTTTGATTAAAAAGCGCGATTTTTTACCGATAAGTTTATACCGAGGACGGCGCGATCGGTTGCTGGAAATGATGCCAAATCTAACGGCGCTTCCGGTGCCACTTTCGACATCGGGAAGGATATGTATTCGTGGTTTACCCAGAGATAGCCGTCGTCATTGCTGCCGCGAATGCCTAGGAATTCCCCAGGCTAAACTCAAAACTCAAAACTATTCTGACCAACTCAAAACTCAAAACTACTCACAATGCCCCAGGCCGCATTACAAATATCTTTTAATCATCTCGAAAACCCGGATCATTTTGTCGAGAAGCCCAGCGACTTGGCGCAGGTAGATTAATAGTTTGCGAAGGCCAAGAATTGGCTGGCGAAATATTGCCCTCTCTGAATCCCAGTAGCAATTTAGCATCGGCAAAATATCTCGTCCACTGTTCAATTCTCGAATCTTTCTGCCACTGGTTGCGAGCTCCTCTCGATCGCAAAACTGGAATTAGTTGTCGGCTGCGATCGGCTGTAATGATCATCGTAACTTCTGTCAATCCGGGATTTTCTTGGAATTCTTGGGCGATCGACAATGCGGCTAAATCTTCCGCCTGCTGAACTAAGCTGGCAAAAGATTGACTACCGTCCGAATCTAAGGTAAGATAGTGTTCTTTGGTTTCAGCAAAACCGATTGATATACTTGTTGCTAAACTGATAATTGCTAGAAGGACGGCAGACAAGAGGCGACGGTGTAAACTCATTAATTTTTCAATTAAATACTGAGATTTGTCAATGATAACTAACAAAACTTAACAGTAAATTAAGCTGAGATTAAAATAATAAAATCCGCCCCCGCATTACTCAGAAAGTAACTACCAATAACTAATAACCAATAACCTATAACTAATAACAATGAAATCAACAAAATGTGCGATCGCCCTCGGTAGCAACTTAGGCGACTCCCTCACAATTCTCAAAAGTGCGATCGAAACCCTCAAGAATACCCCAGGAATAGCAGTAAAATCCCATTCAAGCTGGTATCAAACTGCTCCAGTCGGGCCACCACAACCCGATTACATCAACGCCTGTGCAATCCTAGAAGTTACACTAAAACCAGAACAATTGCTAGCAACTTTATTAGAAATTGAAATAAAATTTAATCGCCTGCGTCGAGAAAAATGGGGGCCGAGAACCCTAGACCTAGATTTGCTGCTGTATGATAATTTAATCCTAGAAACTCCGACACTGACTCTACCTCACCCCCGGATGACGGAAAGAGCTTTTGTATTAGTACCTTTAGCAGAAATTGCCCCGGATTGGGTGCATCCAGTGACGGGAAGTGCGATCGCACAACTCCTGCAAACCGCAGACTGTTCGGGAGTCCAAAAAATGATCCTGTAACAATTGAGTAAGATTTAATGGCTTCGATCGCATATGATGTCTTAAATCGGTACA
>DMYK01000364.1 GCA_003483675.1 Microcoleaceae cyanobacterium UBA11344 | reverse complement strand
ATTGGAGAAGGGGAAGGTAGGCGCTGTGCATAGCGAATCATCAGATCGCGAAGCAACCACAAACACAAAAGAGCGATCGCCCCAGCAATTCCCCAATCCCAACCAGACAAAAAACCTAATTGTAAAATAGATGCTGCTAGGAAGCTCAAGCCAAATCCCACGGTAATTGCTGCCGCTGGGATCTCGACTAAAAAGTAGGTATTGACTAACATGAATACCGTTGCCAAACCCAAACCAATTAACCGACATCCCGGAAAATCAAAAGTCAGAAATTGTGCTAAAATTAGAGCGATCGAACTAAAGGTACTAGCAACTTGTCTGTGAGGCAATTCGGTATATTTAGCAACAGCAGTCAAAGCTAAAGGTGTGGCAAACCAGATTAAACTCCACTGAGGGGAAGTGGCAATAGCTGAAAGAGGACTTTGCAACAGAATAAAGCTCAATCCGGCTAATACTAATCCCAAATACCACGCACTTTGGAAGCATGAAGGATGAAATCGCAAAGACGGAGAGTTTTGTTGAGAATTTGCTGTTTTCAGCTTGACAAAAAAGCCCCATTCAGCTACCATCAAAAGTAATAAAATAGCAGCCCAAATCTCTGGAGTCTGGTTGCGGAGAAATAAGTCAATTACCGAACAGATTGCGGATAAACCAGTAATGTGTGTCAGGGAAACTAAACTTGTTGGATCTTGCTTTTGGCGAAGATCGGCAATAGGTGAGGAAATTTGACGGGAATTACTCGCAACTGCATATTTCCAAGTGATCCAACCTAAAGTTAAAGTAGAAGCTACTAAATTGATCGATCGCAAATAGGGATTGACTAAACTAATAACAGTTAAAACACTCCCCAAACCAAGAGTAAGGTTTTCGCCAAAACTGGCAAGTTGAAACTTTTGCTGGCGGTAGAGCCATTGCGTAGCACTTACCATTAATATTAAATAAGGAAAGAGCAAAACACCCCACAACGCCCAAGGAGTTGACTGAGAATTTGTAATTTGAGTTAAAAATCCGACAAATTGTGTTTTAATTCCGACAGGAATCACCCGCCAAAACAGCAAAACAGTCTGAATCCCAACCCCGAAAAGCATCAGCAAATCAAACTTTTGCCAAAACCTGACTAAACGGTTGTAAAAAAACCAAATAGCCAAGGCGCTAACGGCGATCGCCTGTAGGGGCATTTCCGCCACGGAAACCAGCCACCCCAAACCCAACAAACTCCCTCCGGCTAATTGCCAATTAAAGAAGTTGCTAGGATGATACTGCTTGGATATATTGTTTGCAGTAGCTGAAGATTCTCCCAATTGCTGCCAATCCAGCCAAGCCAAAAGAGTACCGCAAATCCCCAAAGCTAAACCCATTTGAGCGATATCTACACCCTTGACAAATATCGCCCGATTCAGTAAAACACCTAATGTATAAACTACTAAAGCCGCTTTTTTGTAAGTAAGAAAATCTTGTTTTGAACCGAAAGCAGCAGTCAAATTTTCACTGCTTGTCTCGCGTTTTATAGATGGCAACGGTTGTTGTAGAACTTGATAAACTGTAGCGGCAGCAGTGCCCACCGTGCCCAAATAAACGGCAATCAGCGAAAAGCCCGCAAATCCCCAGCCCCAGTGCAAATAACTCAATCCTAAATGATTTAGGGCGATCGATAAAGTTACATTTTTTCCCGACAATTTTTCATACTGATCTTTAATAATCCCCCTAGTCATCCAAGTTAAAATAATTGCGGCTGCGATGACAACCGCCCAATTCCAAGGATACCGCCACAATCCAAAACTATCCATCGCCCAAAAATTGATCGGCACCAGTAATAGCGTCACAATTTGCAAAGTTTGAGCTGTCAAGTGTAAATTTTGCTGTCTTTTCGCCCAACTGCTAATCGCCCAAAAAGTTAAAGTATAAGCTAGTAAAACTGCATATTGTCCCGCCGCCGGAAATTTTTCCCACTGACTGGCTGCTAATACTCCAGAGGAGACAACTACCATGAAGACTCCTAAAAATAGCAGCCACACGACGCTAATTTCTGCCATGAGCGAGTGCAGAACATCAGGGATTAGATTTGGAGTCTGAGGTGTTTGTGTGGGTGTAGAAACGTTTTTTAGGCTGTTAGGTAATGATTTAGATGTTGATAGGACAGGTACTTTTTGTGCTGGAAGTTGAGCGATCGCCCTATCAATTTCAGGGCGATCGACAACGGGCTCTTTTAACGGGCAAACTAGATACTGGCGGCACAATTGCTCAACCTCAGCGGGCGAGAGTAAACCCAGCCGCAGCCACACATCTAAACCTGTCAACAACTCTGGATGGGATGCTAAGACGCTCAATTCAATTTTGCTCGATCGACCTTTGGGAGACAACATCGGCTTAAACTGGTACTAGCTACATTCAAGCTATAGCCTAACTTACGGTCGATCGAATATCCGAGTATTCCGCCGCAGGAATTGGCACAATAAGTATTGATCACCAAAAACCTGTATCAGCCAGTATTTATCGGTTAAAAAATCCAAATTATCCGCGTACATCTGCGCGAATCTGCGGTTAAACACTCCCAATTAGGACAAGGCTCCCTCTGTAGGGACACGGCATTGCCTTGTCCCTACAGAGGGAGAGATTTCAGCAAAGTTTCCACACTAAGATTATGGTCTATGAAGGAGAACAAATGTTTAAATAAGAGTTTTCCGTAAGCATCCAAAACAAACTGAGCCGGCAAAGGAGCTCCCAAAGCTTGACCGACTTGATAGGCGCGAAAAATCTGACAGCTAGGATCACTCAGTAATGGCATTTTTAATCCTAAATCTCTAACCACAATCTGGCTTTGGCGATCGTCGGTACTCGTCACCATCAATAATTCTATATTGCGATCGGCAAATTTTTCCCAGTTTTCATTCAAAGCTTTAATATGAGGAAAACAGAAAGGGCAATATTGCTTTTCAGAAAAAATCCGAGAGAAAGCCAGAACCACGGGCTTATCGCCGCGATAATTAGACAGGCGTACCAGTTT
>DMYK01000567.1:4673-4908 GCA_003483675.1 Microcoleaceae cyanobacterium UBA11344 | reverse complement strand
ATTACCAGTTATCAATTACCCAGTAACTTAAATACAGACAATATTGCAAGATGTTTGTACTACTAGCTCGAATTCTATTTCTATTCCTGTTGTTCTCATTAGTCAAATCTTGGTGGGATCAGTCAGGAGGCAAAGACAATCCATTGTTAGACCGGCTGCGCGTCTTATTGCTGATCAGCCTTCTGCTGCTCGCTTTTTTTGCCCCAGACACGCCGGTCGGAGCAGCGATTTTCAG
>DMYK01000567.1:0-4667 GCA_003483675.1 Microcoleaceae cyanobacterium UBA11344 | reverse complement strand
ACATTGCTGGTGATTGCATCGGCACTGATCACAAACGGTGGCATCAAAAACCCAGCACCCAAATTAATCCTGGCCGCGCTCCTAGTTTTGATCCTTTCGAGTATGCCAGTTGTGGCTTTGTGGTTCGCCGACCAAGCAGAACGGGAATCCGCAGCCGCTGTCAGCACAAATTGTTGCGATGAAACTGCTGCGGCGATCGTCCTGTTGGGTAAGGGCACAACTCAGGCTCACATCCCCAACCGGGTGGCGATTCAACTGACAGATACAGGCAATCGCTTGCCCTATGCTGCTGTTCTTTACAAAAAACAACTAGCACCTCTGGTGATTGTGACGGCTGGGCCCAGACCGGAGCTAGAGGGTTATGTTGGCGAAGCTAAGGATATCCAGACTTTGCTAGCAAGCAACATGGGTGTGCCCCGCAGCAGCATCATTCTCGACGAGAACGGCAGGAACATACGCACCAGCGCCCAGGAAGTGAGAAAGATCTTGGATAGCCGGGGGGTGGAACGCAAGGTACTCCTTGTTACTTCTGCGATTCAGATGCGCCGCGCTAGCCTAACTTTTGCTGATGTGGGAATCCAGGTGGTTCCTAGGGCTACCGACTTCTACACCTTTCAACCCACATCAGGAGGGAAGCTCAGGCTGCATATAGATGTGGCAGATTTTCTGCCCAGTGCAGAAGCTTTGGTAACTACGACGCGGGTATTTGATGAATATTTCGGGTCTTTTTATTACTTTTTGCGTGGCTGGCTAGCTCCGAGCGCCTAAAATTCCGTCTAACGGTGACTGAGCTCCGTCGAAGTGTTGTTGGCCAACAGTGACTGCTCCCCAGATTGGTTTAACATCTGACTAGAAGGAGACCTTTGTGGGGAGCTATATTTTCTCATGCCGATCGGATCGCCGGCTGCTAAGTTGGCAACCAATAAAAACAGCACCCAAAAGATATTGGTTTCCCATGCTGGGGGTGCTTTTTTCGGTGTTTCTGCGGCTTTGACTGACTCGACGTTAATTTTGATGTCTAGTTTGCCTTCAATCTCTTTGCCTTTGAGAACTCCATCGCTGCACACGCCCTTAAACGTCATCGGAGCGGGTTTCGCTGCTTCTGGTTTTGCTGCTTCGTCTGCCATTTTTGTGTCCTGGTTTTGGTAGATTCGGTTGGATAGTAAATTCTCAGAGGTTCGGGGGGTTTTCGGGAAAGGATTACGAATTACTCTGAGAGAATTAAGTTCAACAAGTACCCCTAACCCTTGCTGGGTATTGAAAATGACAGCCTGAAGGCATTTCCAGCTAGTGCTGGTTGTTGTCGGTTGACAACTTTGCTTTGAAGCTGCTACTTATATATCGGGGTTGAGAGCTGGTTTTTATGCAAAATACGGGTTTTTATACAAAAATTTATTTTTAACTGGTTTAACTGGTTCCCAGGAAGAGCCTGGGAACCGATGTCCAGAGGCTCTGCCTCGCTCTTCTAGCAGGAAAATTGGAGGCAGAGCCGATCGATCTGCATTACCAGGCAAAGAGGTAGATGGCGATTTGCCGTTGGGTGGGGGCGGGTTTACGAGATTATTGGTTTTAGGCAATTATTGTTGGTAAAACCCGCCCCTACAGGATACATGAGAATGGTGCAAGATGTGAGTCGATCGCACTTGCTGTCAGATTGAAAAAATATGTCACCTACTTTGAAAATACCCACAACCAAACTATTTTGCCTGCAACCAGAACAACTGGAAGCATGGGCAACAGAGGCCATTAATCGCAGTCTGTCCGGTCAAATACCCGCGTACATACCCCTGCTCGTTCAAGCCGATAAAAGTGAGTTTGCAGTGCAAATTAGGGCAATTGACGGTGAATTTATGGGCTTTGGTAGGGCAGATAAAACCTTCCCGCTGATGAGCGTAGTCAAGCCTTTTGTACTGCTTTATTTGTTGTGTGAATTGGGAGAAACAGCGGTATTTGAAAGGGTTGGCTGCGAACCTTCGGAACTACCTTTTAATTCCCTGACTCAACTCCAAATAGACAAAGGGAAGCCGAGAAATCCGATGATTAATAGCGGGGCGATCGCCCTAGGGTCTTTGATTCCCGGTGAAAATGCGATTATTCGGTGTCAAAAGCTGGTAACTTGGCTGAATCAACAGGCAAATAGTCAGTTATTTGTGGATGAATTAATGTTAGATTCTGTGAATGCAACTCCCAATCAAAATAATTGGAATCTTGCTTTAGAAATGGTAAAATCTGGTGTTATTCAAGATGCCGAAATTGCTTTGGAAACCTACAATCGCGTTTGCTGTTTGTCGGGAACTGTGGAGGATTTGGCTAAGCTGGGAATGCTATTGGTAAATAATGGCGATCGCACAATCTCAGAACACTGCCGCACAGTCAAAGCATTGATGGCAACTTGCGGCTTATATCAGGCATCGGGACGCTTTGCGGTGCGGGTGGGATTGCCTACCAAATCGGGAGTTAGCGGGGCTGTACTGTCGGTGATTCCGGGTAAAGGGGCGATCGCCTGTTACAGTCCCCCCTTGGATCATGAGGGAAATTCTGTCGGCGGTTTGTTTCTGTTAGAACAAATAGCGAAATCTCTGGGACTGAGTGTATTTGAGTAGATAGGCTTACCCATCAGATACCAAAAACCCGGTTTCTGCGTTAGCATTGGTGAAAAAAACGACAATTTTTGAAAGAAACCGGGTTTTTTGCGTCCACGACTAATAGAAAAGAGCTGTTCCGATGTAGACGGCCAACGGTAAAATAGACTGTTGTATATAGGTTATTTAGAGCAGGAGAACATTTTCAGTGGCAATAGAAGTAGGACAAAAAGTTAAGGTGCTCCGTCTCAGAGATCGGATACCTGCAAATATCGTGAGCAAGTTGAAAACGAATCCAGTCGGTACTGTTGACAGCTTCAGAATGGTTGACGGTAGTGGAGTCGGTTTGGTTGTTAAGTTTGACGGTTTTGCGACTTGGTTTTTTGAAGACGAACTCGAAGTCGTTTAGCAGATGTTGAAGGAAGAGGGGCGCGACACGGATTTGGAAACGGATACAGGGATGAATTTACAGCAGTTCCCGCTGTTATGAAACACGGTAGGGACCAGGCAATGCCGTGTCCCTACGNNTTGAACGATAAGTGGGTGTACCTATAACAGCGGTTTCCGCTGTAACTGTGTTTCCTGATCTCTCCTACTCTCCCCCTCTCCCCTTCTCCCACTCTCCCCTCCCCCACTCTGGCTGACAGTTGCGGTTAAATGTTAAATAGTAAGCTTTGGCAGTGAGAACAGAAAATGGCTTTGATTTTAACATTTTTGGGCAAAGGTGGCACTGGCCGCAGCACGATCGCGATCGCAACTGCGAAGAAATATGCGGCTCAAGGCAAGCGAGTTCTGCTGCTGAGTCAAGATCCGGGGCCGGGATTGGGGATTTTGTTGGGAACTCCCCTAACTTCCACCCCCCAGGAAATCGCCCCGAATTTCAAAGCAGTTCAGGTGCAAAGCGCGCCAATGCTAGAACGCAGATGGGACGAGGTGAAAAAGTTGGAAGCTCAATATGTCCGCACACCCTTTTTCAAGCAGATTTACGGCCAAGAATTGGGGGTGTTACCGGGAATGGACAGCGCACTGGCTTTGAATGAACTGCGGGAATACGACGAAAGCAAACAATATGATGCGATCGTTTATGATGGCACCGGTGGCATGGATATGCTACGGATGCTGGGAATGCCGGAAATTTTGAGCTGGTACATCCGCCGATTCCGCCAAGCTTTGGAAGATTCCGATTTGGGCAAAGCGCTTTCGCCTTTTATTCAACCGGTTGTTAGTACGGTTTTGAATGTGGATTTGTCTGGGGATAATCCTTTTCAATCTACTCAGCAAGTTAACAATCTCTTGGATCGGGGTAAGGCTGCGCTAGCTGATCCGAACCGCACGGCGGCTTATTTGGTGACGACTGCGGATGAAAGTGCGATCGGCACGGCCCGCTATTTGTGGGGAAGTTCTCAACAGATTGGTTTGACTGTGGGCGGTGTGATTGTTAATCAAGCACCGATTACAAAAACTATAGCGGCGGATTTTGAGCCTTTGACAGCAGTTTCGGTGCCGGCGCACAGCGATCATAATTGGCAGCCACTAATTGACGCTTTGCCAGATTTTTCTGAGGCGACAAGAGCTCCTAAGCCGATCGACATAAATATTGCACAGCGTCAAGTTAGTTTATTTTTGCCCTCATTTGACAAGAAACAAATTAAATTGATTCAATCGGGGCCAGAAGTGACGATCGAAGCCGGCGATCAGCGGCGCAATATTTTGTTACCTCCGGCGCTAACTGGAAAATCAGTTACAGGTGCTAAATTCCAGAATGGTTACTTAATCATTTCTTTTTAGGGTAAGTTCGCCGGCGGGAACGGGTTTATTTATCCTTTATAATTCCCGTAGGGGCGGGTTACACCAACCATAATCGCCGGAAACAAACAATCCCAAAAACCCGCCCCCAACAAACAATCGAAATGTACATTTTTTGTATTTCAGGACTGACACAGCTATTGTGTCTGTCATTCAGACGTAACTCTGTCATTCAGACGTAACTCTGTCATTCAGACGTAACCCTGTCATTCTGACGTAACTCTTACATTCAGACGTAACTCTTTCATTCAGACGTAACTCTTTCATTCTGACGTAACT
>DMYK01000566.1:5070-8108 GCA_003483675.1 Microcoleaceae cyanobacterium UBA11344 | reverse complement strand
GCACTTCCACGCTAGTCAGCGCCAGGGGATGACACAGCGGAATCAAATGCGCCGTCTGCTTAGCCGCCATAATTCCAGCCAGCCTAGCAGTACCCAACACATCGCCTTTGGGCGCATTCCCCGCTTCAATCGCCGCAAACGTCTCCGGCAGCATCCGCACGCGGCCAGCGGCCACAGCTTGCCGCACAGTTGGCACTTTCGCCGAAACGTCCACCATTTGGGCTTCACCGCTATTGTCGAGGTGAGTTAGCAGCCCGGTAACAGGCAATTTAGAAAAAGTTGGCGAAAGGTCTTGCATTATTTTGGTAATGGTGTTACTATTAGATTCTGTGGGAAAAGAACTTAATTAATTTTAAATTAAGTCTGGACTCAACAGGGGCTTGTAGCTTAGTTGGATAGAGTGCATGGCTACGAACCATGAGGTCGGGGGTTCGAATCCCTCCAAGCCCATTATCAAAAGTTATGAGTTTTAAGTTCTGAGTTTTGAATTAAGAAATTTATTCTACTCAAGACTTAACACTCATAACTTTTTTTATTTCTCCGAAAAAACAGAATACCCAGATCCCCGACAACTTCTGCGACTTCGGGAATCTAAAAGAAGAGCGTACTATTGAGTTTTCCAATAAATAGTTAATTAAATTTCACCGACAAAGGCTACTTGAATAGGACAGTTATATCGAGTGTTACTCGATCGAACAATATACAAAGAATTAGCTAAGTATTGACATTTTTTCCCGCAGGTTGTAAAATGAGATCATTTAATATCCAAAATTCCGCAGTCTCAGTTTATAAAATACCATTTCTGGAAATTTGAGTTACAGATCGATCAATGTTTACCCAAGCGTGGGTGGATTACAGGAAACAGTTTGTGGCTCTCTTTTTGAGATATAGTATTTTTCTGGCTGCGAAGTTGACATATCTGAAACTTCAGAGGTTTGTGAACATGAACAACAAAATCAAGATTGGATTGGCGGAAGCTCTAGGCACCTTTGTATTGGTCTTAGGTGGATGCGGTAGTGCGGTTTTAGCAGGAGACAAAATCGGCTTTTTAGGAGTGTCGATCGCCTTTGGCTTGTCCCTGTTAGTCATGGCTTATACGATCGGCCCGATCTCCGGTTGTCACATTAATCCGGCGGTAAGCATAGGTTTATTAGTTGCCAAACTGATCGATGCTGTTTTGCTTCCTTATTATATAGGAGGTCAGATTTTAGGAGGAATTTTCGGTGGTCTTGTTTTGTACATAATCGCATCAGGAAAACCGGGGTTTGATGCAGCGGCTTCAGGTTTTGCTTCTAACGGTTTTGCAGAACATTCTCCCACAGGTTATGGACTTTTGGCCGCCGCTTTGACAGAAGTTGTACTGACTGCTTTTCTGTTATTTACAATCATGGGTACTACCCATCCCAAATATCCCGCAGGTTTGGGCGGAATTCCGATCGGCTTGATGTTGGTATTGATTAACTTAGTCGGAATTCCTGTCACCAACACTTCAGTTAACCCAGCTAGAAGTATCGGTGTGGCACTTTTTCAAGGTGGATGGGCAATACAGCAGTTGTGGGCGTTTGTTGTGTTTCCGATCATTGGTGGCATTCTCGGCGTTTTGGCTTATAATTTGATTAAACCCACCCTTGAAGAATCTTAATTCAACATTAGATAGCGATCGGGTTTCTTGAGGTCTATGCTGTTGTTAAATTTATGAGACAATTTAAGAAACCCGGTTTTTTAGGCGCGCCAGTCGATCGCAAATATTTCTGAGGATAGAGCGATCGAACTTTTTCATTTCCCTGCCGCACTCGATTTTTGCTCGGTTTTCTTCAAGGGAATCTCAATCACAAACTCGGTTCCCTCTCCGGGGGCTGAAATGCAAGTCAGTTGGCCACCATGTTGTTCAACGACAATTTCATGGCTGATAGCCAAACCTATCCCTGCACCTTTACCAACAGGTTTTGTGCTAAAGAATGGCTCAAATATTTGCTGGCGGAGTGCTTCTGTCATACCTGAACCGTTATCGGCAATGCGAATTGCCACGCTCTTTTCCCCCGCACAAACTTCACTCCTAATCCGAATTTGTCCAGACTTGACTGGGCTTGACTCGTAGCCGCAGTGCGGCGACAAATTTTTGTTAGCAAATGCCTCTTCTAAAGCATCAATTGCATTTGCCAATATGTTCATAAATACTTGGTTGATCTGAACAGCATAGCACTCGACTAATGGCAAGGAAGCATATTCTTTAATCAGATGAATTGCGCGTCGATCGGGCTTGGGCTTGAGTCGATTACTCAAAATCAGCAAAGCGCTATCCAATCCGTCGTGAATGTCAACTGGTTTAATCTCCGATTCGTCAATTCTAGAGAAGTTTCGCAGCGACTGAATTATCTCCCGGATGCGGTTAGAGCCTACTTTCATTGAACCCAGCAATTTCGGCAAATCTTCAACTAGAAACTCTAATTCTGCTGCTTCTATTTCTGCTTGAATTTCTTGCAGTGGCGACGGATAGTGCTGCTGGTAAAGATGTAGTAAATTAATTAATCTTTGGCTGTATTCGTTAGCATAGCTGAGATTGCCGTAGATGAAGTTAATCGGGTTGTTGACTTCATAAGCTACCGCCGCCACTAACTGTCCCAAACTTGACATTCTTTCGCTTTGTACCAGTTGAGTTTGCGCGCGCTTGAGTTCGGACATTGCTGTTTCTAAATGGGCGGCTTTTTCGCGCTCTCTGGCGAGGGATGCTTCCAGTGCTGTATTTAATTTTGCAAGTTTGTCTGCTTGACGCAGCACGATATTAATTATTGCTTTTCTCAGTTCCAATGCGGCGTCAATTTCGCATTTTTTCCAAGGCAAAGATTTGCACCGAACAGTTTCTTTCCACAAATCGAAGGATTTTCTAGGACTGAGTTTTTCGCTGCCATTTTCGTCAATTTCTACTGGTTTATTGGGGTCTCCCGCCCAATTTACGGTCTTCATTACTTCCGGGCGAAACCACAAAAAGTAGATCTTCTGAATCGGCGATATTTCTATAGCTAAACAGCCGCTGGCTA
>DMYK01000566.1:3178-4921 GCA_003483675.1 Microcoleaceae cyanobacterium UBA11344 | reverse complement strand
TGCTGGCACTTAACTAACACTTCTGACAAGTTTTCTGAGGTGGATATGTCTTCCAAAATCTGGGTTTGAATCGATTTTAAATGTAGTTTGTAATCCGAGTCTTCGTTGCCTTCTTTTGATTGCAGTTCTAAGGACATTACTTGCCCAATAAATTCGCAAGCCGCGCGCAGTTCACAGTTGAGATATTTTGGGGTGTAGTGGTGGCAAGCAATCAATCCCCACAGTTTTTGATCTTTGATTAATGATATTGACATAGAAGCTACAACGCCCATATTTACCAGGTATTCTCTGTGCATGGGAGAAACGCTTCTCAAAACGCTGAAGCTCAAATCAATAGGTTCGTTAGTAACAGGATTGTTGCCGGGAAGCAGCGGAACTGGTTTGTAGTTAATATCTGGGATCAACCTCAGCCAATTTAACTCATAAAGTTTTCTGGCTTGTTTGGGAACATCTGAGCTGGGGTAGTTTAATCCTAAGAAAGGACTCAGATTTTTTACTTTGTCTTCAGCAATCACAGCTCCGTTGCCTTCTGGATCGAATTGATATACCATCACTCTGTCAAAGCCGGTGATTTTTCGGATTTCTTCTACAGTCATTTGACAGAGGTTTTTGAGGTTGTTTGCGCTTTGGATTTTGGCGACTGTGCTCCTGACTGAATGATAAAAGCTAAAAACCGAAAGATTTTCTGTTGTGGTTGCCAATTCTAACTCAATAATCAAGACTCCTTCCCACCTATGGAGTATACAGTCAAAGTCTAAAGATTTGCCGGCTTTTTCTAGCGACCATTTAATGGGATTAACGGTTTTTAAGTTTTCATTCAGCAGACAATATTTGAGCTTTTCGAGCAGAACTTCATCGAATAATAAGCTCACATCTTGACCGATCGCACTTTCTGGCTCGACTCCCAATAAATCTAAGGCATTTTGGCTGATTCCCAGTATTTCTAGTTGAGGTTCTTGTATAACAAGTAGCACCCCGTGTGGCTGAATGTGACCCGATTTGTGAATAGGTTCTTTGTCGCAGTTGGTCAAATCAACTTCTGGGAGTGCTGTGATGGTGATTGGCATATCCATTTTTTCTATTTTTTGCGCTTTGTGAAATTTGGAGAGGTTGCGATCGATTTTCGATGCAATCTCAAATCGGCTTTTCCATAATTGAATCTTGTGCGATCTGGTGCATGACGGCTACATCCTCTCACACCCGCCAGTCATCAATCAGCAAGAGAGTCAGTGAGTCAAAAATGAGTGACTCGCCAATCAACTTACAGTCGTTTTGCTGCTTGAGAAGCACCAGATTTTTGGACATTTCGATGGGCTGGGTTATGCTTTTTTATTAAGATGCCGTTATAATTATTACAGAAATTGTTCCAATGATCCAACTAATTTTAATTTTTGTTAAAAATATTAATATTTATGGTGAAAGTTTATGGTGAAAGTTTGCCAGCAGGAAGAAGGGGAGGAAAATGTGTCTTGGGGGCTACCTGCTTGCTTCCATATTAAGTTAAGGTGATACTGACAAGATCTAAAAGTCAAGTCAAGTTAAACTTTCTAAGTATATTCAACAGGCGTGACAATTAGACTGATGCTCGACTTCAATACAGTTACTGAGTTTTCCCATACCTACTGCATTGCTATTTGCACATTTTTGGTGCCAGCCAACTTGCTGACAACTTTGCAGACAGGGATTTTGACAGCACTAAACCGACCTCGAAGGCAAGTCGGGGCGTCTGTGGTGGTTGCCAGC
>DMYK01000566.1:0-3134 GCA_003483675.1 Microcoleaceae cyanobacterium UBA11344 | reverse complement strand
CTTCCAACATACATCTTGCTATTCATGGCCATCACTTGTCTGGCGATCAATGTCTGGGCGATGGCGCATCCATCGAGCATGGTGCAATTAATCGGGATTGTGGTATCAGCTTTGAAAGCAGGTTTAGGGGTTTTTAGAAGGAAGAAGTCATCCGATTTGAGATTTTAAATTAAAGATTGAAGATTGATTTTCTTCCTTCTTCTTTCTTCCTTTTTCCTTCTTCCTTCTGCTGGTTATTCTGATTCGCGATCGCGACAGTTGTCTGCTTCCGGGCCGCTGGGATGTATTGTACAGTTGAGCAGGTAGTCGCCGTCCCTTCGGCCGTAATAGTAGCGACATCCGTTGCAAATTGCGGGGCGTTCGATCGCATTTTTGTAAGAGGGATACTCTGTACTCGAAAACAGCGAAAAGTCTCGCTGCGTATGAACAATGCCGATGACAGCGCCTGAGAGTTCGACGGCGAGGCGGATACTTTCGATCCTGGTGTAAGGGGGCAGATAAATGTCAATAGCCAGGCGAATATCCGGGCTTTCCTGTTGGTGGCGGGTAATGGTGCCTCCGAGCAAACCAACCTGTTCGGGAAGGCTGCGCGAAAATCCGCTCAGGGAGTTGCAGTAACCACAGAAAACGTGAATGTGTTCGCCGGTGGTAGCCCTGACAATCAGGCGAGTCGGAATTAGCACTCTCAAGTAAGCGTCGAGTTCGTCAAAAACTGGTTCGGCGAGGGACAGTATTTGGTTTGCATCGTCGTGGTTGAGTCCAAAACTCTGGGAAACCTTGCACAGGAGGGTGGCTTCGGTATCAAAAATTTGCAGTAACAGCGATTGTAGCCTGGTATCAACGGCGATCGGACATTCTCTGAGTAGTTTTAAATATTCCTCGAAGCGATGGGCAATTCGCTGAATGCTGCTAAATCCGAGCATAGCTGCTCCGCCTTTAATCGAGTGCGAGGCTCGGATGAGCTCGTTCAGCGTTTGGGGAGATTCCACGGTGTTTTGCAGATTCTGCAAACCTTCTTGGATGCTTTGCAGGTGTTCTGTGGCTTCTTCGAGAAAGTAACCGATGATGCGTTGTAGTTGTTCTGGTAGCATAATTTATTCTCCGAAAGGCACCCGAAGAGGGAAGAAGAAAGAAGGAAAAGGGAAGAGGGAAGAGGGAAGAGGGTATTTGTCAGAAGGCTGACATTTTATACTTTTGAGTCGATTTTTAACAGATGAGTTATTTCTGTTTTCGCCGCTTAGTCTGTTCTATCCTGCCGATCGTAGGCCTTGGTCAGAAGGCCTTGGTCAGAAGGCTGATCTTTTATACTTTTGAGTCGATTTTTGAGGGTGATTTTTTGGTGCCGCAAGTGGCGATCGCAACTCCCAATAGTAACACCACAGCACCTGCAATTACCGTCGGCGCTGGTACTTCCCGAAACAGCAAATAAGCTAAACAACTGGCGCCGACTGGTTCAAATAAGATAGCAAGAGTTACGAGAGTTGGGGAGATTTGGGCCACAGCCCAGTTCAAAACTGTGTGCCCGATTAGTTGAGGCACGATCGCCGTTAACAAAATGTCAAAATATACAATGTGTAGATAGCCTGTATAGCTGGTGTTGAAAGCGAGGGGCAGAGGTAGCAGGACGATCGCGGCGACAGTGTAGGCGATCGCAATATAGCCACCAATGCCCAACCCCCGCCGAGTTACGCTTCCCTACCCAACAGCAAATACAGCGAAACAGCCCAGGAACCCGCCAGGGCTAGGAAGTCGCCCAGCAGTTGGCTGTTGCCGACATTGGTGTCGCCCGCACTAGAGGCGGCGATCGTCATTCCTCCCAGCAGCGCTACTACAATGCCGATTGCCGACACTTTGCTGAGTTTTTCGCCCTTCCAGAACCAAGATAACAACGCTACCCAGACGGGGTTTGTGGTGACTAGAGCTGTCGAAGCTGCGATCGAAGTATAAGAAAGTGAGGTAATCCAGAGAGCNNGGGCGAGGCACAAACCAGCAGCGCTTGCATAGAGCCAAGCTCCCGGTTGCAAAGTCTGCCGCAGCAGTTTCGGCCAGGCGGGAAGTATAATTATTGCGGACGTGAGGCGAGAGGCTGCCAGTACCAAACTGAAACCGATGCCGCTGGTGCCGGCCGAAATGTTTGCCAGCCGAATTAAGATTGAGGCAGTTGAGACGGCTAAAACACCGATAATTAAGATGATGGCCATTAGCCAATTCGGCATTTTTTGGGGGAAATTCATTTTTGGGGTAATTGGTAATGGGTAATTGGTAATCGGTCATCGGTAATTGGGAATAGACAATTGGAAATAAGCAATTGAAAGTATAAAATTTTACCCAATTAATTTTATACTTATAGTTAAAATAGAAATGATATCACTACTCATAAATTACAAGGATCTATGGCTCCTACAGTTTTGATCACAGGCGCTTCTCAAGGAAGTGGCAAAGCAACGGCACTTTTATTTGCTCGTTCAGGTTACGATGTAGTGATGACAGCTCGCCAGCCAGAAAGATTGGCAGCCGCAGCAGAAAGCGTGCAACGTGAAGGCAATTCGGTGTTAGCTATTCCTGCGGATGTTGGCGATGTTCAACAAGTGCGATCGCTCGTTGAAAAAGCACTAGATTCTTGTGGCAATATTGATGTCTTAGTTAACAATGCCGGCATCTGCCTCAGTGGACCGATCGAGCAAACTACAGCCGAAGATTGGCAGCAATTAATGAATACGAATTTTTGGGGCTGCGTTAACACAATTCAAGAACTTTTGCCACATTTTTTATCAAAAAAAACTGGTACAATCGTTAATGTCGGTTCCATTGGCGGCAAAATGCCTTTGCCTCAAATGACTGCTTATTGCGCTAGCAAATATGCGGTAACGGGTTTAACTGAAACTTTGCGGTTGGAATTAGCACCTCAAGGCATTCACGTTTGCGCCGTGCATCCGGGTGTGATTAACAGTGATTTTTTAGAAAGAGCTCAATTTCGCGATCGAAACGAACCAGCAGTCGAATTGCGTCGCCAGCAAATGAGCGAAATGCTGAAATCTAATTGGGTAAGTCAGCCAGAAGATATTGCCAAAGCTATCTGGGATGCTGTTAAAAATAAGCGTTCTGATGTCACCGTCGGCCCAGCCTTTTTAGCA
>DMYK01000447.1:3839-7894 GCA_003483675.1 Microcoleaceae cyanobacterium UBA11344 | reverse complement strand
AGGGTAAGGTGCGCACTGCGCACCCTACGGTTACAGGGTAAGGTGCGCACTGCGCACCCTACGGTTACAGGGTAAGGTGCGCACTGCGCACCCTACGGTTACAGGGTAAGGTGCACACTGCGCACCCTACGGTTACAGTTGACTAATGACTAATAACTAATAACTAATCAGTCGTACCAACATGATCTATTCTCTCTAATTGCCAGAGGATTTGATTTCCCTCGCGGCGCACCCGCGAAACAACCCAATTTCGCCAAACCCAGTTGTCTCCGCGACTGGTGACAGCACTAGCGTTTACATCCATCAAGTCAGCCAGTTCAGAACTTGTGATCAAATAGCCTTTGGTGGCAACTTCATCGGCTATGTGCAAGGTTTCGATCAGGTTTCGGAGTTCCTGAACCCTCACCTCGCGGGGTAAGTTCTCCAGGTTATCGGCAGTTGAATCCATCATGGCAGCATTGGAGATGAGAAGGTCAGAAGTTATGACATAGGATTCTATCGTTTTGTTACCAGTTGTTTCCGTTTCTTCTAAAACAATTGTGTTTTTCAAGTGTAGGGGCGATGCCCCTGTGCTCGCCCTGGCCCCATCTCCTGTTGCTTTGTGCTGTTGCAGTTCGGGGGTGAGATTATGGGAAAAGCTGCGGGCGATCGCGTCGCATCTATCGTTATAGAAGTCGCCGGAGTGGCCGCGGACGTGTTCCCACTTGATTTGCCGGGAATTCAGCTTGTCTAGCAGGTGCCAGAGGTCTTGGTTGACGACATCTTTGCCGGTCGAGGTTTTCCACCCTTTGTTTTTCCAGCCTTGAATCCATTTGGTGATACCGTTTTTGACGTACTCACTGTCCGTGTAAAGGGTGACTGGCTCGGTTTGACCAGAATTGGCAAAAAATTCCAGCGCAGCGACGGCAGCCTGCATTTCCATGCGGTTATTGGTGCTTTGGGGGTCTGCACCTCCGAGTTCGTGACGGTTGCCATCGGCGAAGCAAACTACTGCGCCCCAGCCGCCGGGGCCTGGGTTGCCGGAACAAGCGCCGTCTGTGTACAAGCTTTTGATTTGAGGAATTGTCATGGGCGGGTTAATCTATTTTTTAGGGTATGTTGTTTGCGGATGCGATAATTAAGAGAATTGCGATCGAGCTTAGCTTCTATGAAAAATCCCAACTTAAAAATTAAAAAGGTCTGGCTATTTATTGGTCCGTTTTCTTTGTTAATTTTTAATACTTTCGCCCAAGCACAACCAGTCGTCCCTGCGGCGGACGGTACTGGCACTAATGTTACCCGCACTGACAACCGCTACGATATTCGTGGTGGCCGTTTGTCGGGGGACGGGGCGAATCTTTTTCACAGTTTTCAGAGGTTTGGTCTGAATGAAGGTCAGATTGCTAATTTTCTGACTAATCCGGCTATTCACAATATATTAGGCCGCATTTCTGGCGGGGATGCTTCGCTAATTAATGGTTTAATTACTGTCACTGGTGGCAATTCTAATCTTTTTTTAATTAATCCTGCGGGGATTGTGTTTGGTCCGAATGCGAGCTTGAATGTGCCGGCGGCTTTCACTGCGACTACTGCTACTGGTGTCGGTTTTGGTTCTAATTGGTTTAATGCTACAGGCCTAAATAATTTTAGCACGTTAGTTGGCACGCCTAATGCTTTTTATTTTGGTGCTGCTCAACCGGGAAGTATTGTTAATTCTGGTAATTTGGTTGTGGCACCGGGCCAAAGTTTGGCTTTGTTGGGCGGTACTGTGATTAGTACGGGGAATTTGTCGGCACCGGGAGGAAACATTACTGTTTCTAGTGTGGGAAGTGGAAATGCGATTCGCATTAGTCAACCGGGGCATTTGTTGAGTTTGGAAATTGGAATTGGTGGCAGTTTGGGGAATGCTCAATTGGCTGCAAATCCTGTTTCTTTGCCGCAGTTGCTGACTGGTGCTGGTACTTCTCATGCGACTGGTGTTGCTGTTGCGGGTGATGGTACTGTGCGGCTTGTGGGCTCTGGTTTGCAGGTGAATTCTGGGGATGTGGCGATCGCTAGGAGCAATCTTACCCCAATTTCTGATTTACTGGCGGGAAATGCTCGAATATCGGCGGCGAATAATCTCACCTTAGATCGCGTTCAATTATACACAACTGGGAACTTGATTTTGACAGCGGGAGATGCTGTGCGAGTGCGTGACAGTGCGGCGAATCCGTTTTTGGCGAGGGCTGGGGGTAATTTATACCTTCAGGGCGATCGCACTATTGATATTCTCACTCAAAACGCGATCGGTGCTTTGCATCTGGCTCCCCAATTTCAGGCGGGCGGGGCTTTTAGTTTAGTTAGCAATGGCGTGATTTCTGGGGATGCTCACTTTGTTTCTGGAGGCAATTTTTCGATTCGGAATCTGTCAGGAAGGCCGGGAAATTTTGTGAGTTTATTTGACCCGATTATTAGTTCGGAGGGTGATGTTATTTTTGGAGATTATACGGGTGTTTCGCTGAAAGTGGAGGCGAAGGGAAGTATTGTGGCCCAGGATATTACAATTACTGGCCCGGATACTGCTCTCGATATTGGAAATGTTAGTGCGGATTCAGATATTGCTATTTTAACCAGGACTCCGGCCTTGATTTTGCGGGCTGGATTGATAAATCTGGCAAATACTCCTAATGTTCCTAATGCTCCTACGGATACTTTGGGTGACAATCAAACACCTAATCCTTTAGGTGACGATGCAATATTTAATGCAGCACCTATTTTCGCGAATAATTTGATTGTTGTGGACAATATTTCTGCTGGTGGGCCGGTGATTTTGTCGGCACCGGGAACTGTCGCAACTAGAGATATTAATGGTGGACAAATTCAGATCGAAAGCAAGGAAGGGGGAGTTATAGTTGGTGGCAGATTAACGTCTAGTTCGACAATTAATATTCAGGCTCGTGACAATATTATATTGACAAATGACATTTCCCGTGCTGATGTAAANNAATGTTAGTCTGAACAGCAGTGGGGGTAATATAGTCACGGGGGCGATCGATGCTGGGAATTCTGGGGCGATCGAAATCAGAGCTTTTAACAATGTGAATTTTGGGAATTTGCAGGGAACTAAAGTTGATATTGCTAGTAACTCCGGGGCTCTGGGAGTTTTGAGTGATCCTAATTTTATAGTCCCCAATACTTCACCAGTCGATATTACAGCAACTGAAAATATCAGTTTGACAGCTTCTAGGGACTTAACGGTAGGCACTCTCAAGGCTACAACTGTTAATGCTAGCAGCAATACGGGGAGTGTGATCACGGGGGCGATCGCTACTACCGGAGATGTCAGGATTTTAGCCAGACAGCTAATTAACACAGGGGCTGTAACTGTTAATCCTGTTGGGGTAAATCGAACTCCGACAGTCAATATGGATGCCCAAACTAATATTTCTGTGACATCCATCAATGCTCCCGCCGCCAGCATTGCTTTGAAAGCATCCAGCGACTTAAACATCGGGAATTTGCAGGCGGCGGCAGTTGATGTCAATAGTGATGGGGGAAATATTGCGATCGGCAATACTACATCAATTGGCAATCTTAATTTAAGAGCTTATGGCAATGTAAATACTGGAAATTTGCAGGGATTAGGAGTTAATGTCAATAGCATCTTTGGCACAATTCAAACTGCCAATACCGCCGCAACTGGCAATATCAATTTAATAGCTCCGACTGATATTATTGCCGGAAATTTGCAGGGGGTGGGAGTGAATGTCAGCACTAAGGGGACTCTGGAAATTGCCAACATTAATGCAACAGGAAATGTCAATTTGACCGCTTCTGGCAATGTAAATTCAGGGAATTTGCTAGGAGTTGCAGTTGATGTTAATAGCGGCAGGGGAAATGTCATCAGTGGCAATATAAGTGCTTCCGAAACTGTCGGGATTTTAGCGGGAAACGCCATCAAAATTGGGCGAATAAATGTCAATCCTGTTGGAGTAGATCGCATTCCGACAGTCACTATTAAGGCTCAAAATGAGATCGGCATTGCATCCATAAATGCTCCGGGCGGTAACGTTAATATAGAAACTCCCGGTTTA
>DMYK01000447.1:0-3705 GCA_003483675.1 Microcoleaceae cyanobacterium UBA11344 | reverse complement strand
GCGATCGCCAGCGATGCTCAGGGTATTATTACTCAGGGGCAATCTTTCATAAATTCCTATACTCAAGGTAATAGTGCGATCGTTACGACTAACCAACTAACGCCAAATAATCCAACTTTGCCAAATAATCCAACTTTTTTAGATACTTCAAATTTGCAAAATATTCCCAATTTACCAACTGCGCCAACATCATTAATTAATATACAACCATTAAATAGAGTGGGACCGCTTTTCCCCTCACCCAACCAACCGTTGACACCAGAACAGCTTCAAAACCAAAACAGGATATCGAGAGATCTAGGAAAAACCCCAGAAAGGATTCCCAAAGAAAGAATTCAGTCTCCCAGAGTCATCAGAAATATGATCGGTTCAAATGCCAGAGATTCAGTCTTTAATTCAACATTTCGCACCAACATCGGCAGAAACTTTGACGGAGGCAAAATATCCGAAGCTTTATCTCTGCTAGACAAATCTTTGAGCGGAGAATTCAGTGAATATTTCGGTAGAAACTTCAGCGAGGGATTGATATCTCAAGAGCAAATCCAAACAAAGTTAGCAGGCATTTCCGCAGAAACAAGCACCAAACCCAGCATAATTTATCTGTTTGCGCGCCCCGAAAAATTAGACTTAGTTTTGATCACAGCTTCCGGTGCAGTCGTTTACCAAAAAGTGCCGGAAGCAAACCGAGAACAGCTCATGAAAGTTGTCACTAAATTCAGGGAGGAACTTACCAAACCGGGAGCGCGGAAAACTACCAGTTACCTGCCCTATGCCAAGCAACTTTATCGGTGGATCATTGCCCCTTTAGAACCAACTCTAAAAGAGCGAAAAATTGATACAATCTCCTTCATTGCGGATGCAGGTTTGCGAGGTTTTCCCTTTGCTGCTTTGCACGACGGAAAGCAATTTTTGATTGAAAATTACAGTGTCAATCTCATGCCCAGTGTCACTTTAACCGATACTCGCTACATAGATGTCAGGAACGTTCAAGTTTTAGCAATGGGTGCGTCGCTATTTTCTGAATTGGCACCTTTGCCGGCGGTGCCTGCTGAAATCGCATCTATTTCGCGAGATTGGCCGGGAATTAGTTTTTTGAATGATGGTTTTACTTTGGAGAATTTGAGGCGGCAGCGTGAAAGTCGGCCTTTTGGGATTATTCACTTAGCTACTCACGGCGAATTTCGGCCGGGGGCGGCAAATAATTCTTTTATTCAATTCTGGAATAGCCGGCTGCAACTAAATCAATTGCGGGATTTGAGATTGAACAATCCGCAGGTTAATTTGTTAGTATTGAGCGCTTGCCGCACTGCGGTAGGAGATGAGAAAGCGGAGTTGGGTTTTGGGGGATTAGCGGTGCAATCGGGCGTACAAACGGCTGTGGCGAGTTTGTGGTACGTTTCTGATGAAGGTACTTTGGGGTTGATGAGCGAATTTTACCACCAATTGAGAACAGCGCCAATTAAGGCGGCGGCTTTGCGTCAAGCGCAAATTGCAATGTTGCGGGGACAAGTGCGTTTGGAGGGTGGCAGATTGCGGGGTACGAGTCGGGGTGCAGGAGTAGAGTTACCGGAGTCGCTGCAAAAGTTTGCGGATACAAAGTTTGTGCATCCTTATTATTGGTCGGCTTTTGTGATGATTGGTAGTCCTTGGTAATGGGTAATTGGTAATTGGGCATTGGTAATGGGTAATATCGCCCTTTTCGCTACTTTTTGGGCCTAGTGCGCCACCAAACGATCGCAGCCGAGCCCAGGGCGATCGCACAACTCAGCAAAAAGGAAAATACAAACGGATGCAACACCGTTGTTACGGGTGCGGTGGCGGGATTGTTTTTGAGAGTCTCGAAGAATTTGTCAGTGCCGCTAGAAGCTGCGATACCACCGGCTGCTAAACCGACGCCGATCGCCTGAATTGTGCTTTCTAGTCGATCGTCTCGGTTTTTCTCTTGTTGCTCGCTGTTGCGGAGTTCGATTTGGTTGGTGCGATCGCTCCTCGCTTGTTCTATTTCTACTATTCCTCGAATTGAGGCGATCGCCTGTTCGATTAAGCCTGTTCCGTGTCGGAAATATCCTAAGTCGCCCGCAATTTGCGATCGCATATAAGGCGCACTTTTTATACGGAAGCGATTTAATATAGATAGTTCTTCCTCGTCGCTTTCAATCCTAACACATATTTTCTGCAAAAGATCACTATAATTGTAAAGATTTATGGCAATTGTATTGTCAAAATCTTCAAGTTTCCGCAGCAAGCGAGTATAGGTTACAGCTTTGCAGAAGAGTTGCTTTAACTGTTCCTGAAATTCCTGCAATTGGGGGAGAGTTAATACAGTTCCTTGGGCAAACTGCTGCTGCAATATCTCCATATTTTTCTCAATAATCCGGTATTCGCGATCGAGTTCGCGGTAAATCTGGCGGCTGTCTTGAAAAGCTTTGATGATTTTGTTGCGGTGAAATAATAGGTTGAATATTTCCTCTTGGCAAGTGTTAAAATCTGCGTCGGTTTGTTTGTCACAAAGCAGCCAGACAAACAGGTGGCGGTAATTGGCAATATCGCTAATTGAACCGTATTCAAAAATCGGACTACCAAACAGTTTACTCGATCGATAAAATACAGGCGGCGAGTCGCCTTGGAATAAAGCATCGCGACATTTATCGGCGAGGGGTTTGAGGGAATCTAAATTATCTGAAGAGTTTTCGGGAAGCCACGCGGTAATCAGGAGAGTTTGGCCTAAAAAGTTGTCATCGCCGTTGATGAGTAAGACTTGATTTGGGTTGAATTGCTGGATCAAATCGACATCTACATTATCAGCGGTGCCGTCTTCCGGGCAACCTATATTTAAGCAGAAAGCATAGCTGTCTTGAATTTCCAGCGGTTGGGCAAAACCTTCTATGGGCTGATTTATGTTGAATTCTAGTAAGACATTTGGTAACAAATCTTCGCGGTAGCTGGGAGAATTTTGCGGGAAAACTAGATCGGGTGTCACCCTTTCTTCGGTGAAGTTGGCGAGGATTTTGTCGCAGTGTTTCCACAGAGGATTATTGCTGCCCTTACTGTCATTTTGCAGTTGGAAAGCGTATAAATAGACATTGGGGGCAGAAATTTTGTCACTCATGTTATTAGGGCGGTGGCTATGAATTGGGGCGGGGTTTTCTGAGGTTTTCGAGTAACTCTGGATAGCGGTTTGATAGTTTTGGTTCTTGTCCTTCTTTTTTGGTGCGGTCTGGTTTTAGTTTTCTCTCAAATTTATTGATTTCATCTGTTATTTTAGGATAGTTTGCACACCAATTGCCAAGGGTGTCAGCTACTTCCTTGTTGGATGAATCCGCCATCTGGGATATTGTATTGGTGAGATTTGCTAAATCGTCAACCGCCCCGGCTTGTTCAAATACTTCGGGTTTAGTTTCAAAGACTGCTAGGAAGCCGGAAATAAATTGTTCATCTGTCATTGCCTATTTCTCCTTTGATTATGTTGTAGTCAGCCGGGGCGGGTTTTTGGGATTTACGGTGTGGTTTCACAGACAGTAGCGAACCCGCCCCTACAGCAATTATATCTATTTTATGCGATATCAAATCACCAATTTCAACAAATTTGTAGGGGCGGGTTCGCCGAGATT
Source organism: Microcoleaceae cyanobacterium UBA11344 (assembly GCA_003483675.1). Lineage (GTDB taxonomy): Bacteria > Cyanobacteriota > Cyanobacteriia > Cyanobacteriales > Microcoleaceae > Microcoleus. The sequence continues at coordinate 94 of DMYK01000447.1, read as the reverse complement.
TATGAATCAAAACCAACCAACTAATAAACCCGCCCCCACCCATGCAAAAACCCTTAAGCTTATTGTCCAACTGCACAGAAAGCCGCCCAGTATA
>DMYK01000157.1:4295-7504 GCA_003483675.1 Microcoleaceae cyanobacterium UBA11344 | reverse complement strand
CCTTCAGGCCGAGGAGTGTCAAATAAGCTCACAAAAGTTAACCAAAGGAGTTCGTCGAAAAACTGGGCGGAGCGAAGTGTAGGGCTGAAACATCCCCCTTCTAGGGAGACTTTTAGTGTATACTTTCTAATGTACCGCAGGGCTTGCGGAAGGTTATAGCCAAAGCCTGTGGAGCGAGCGTAAGACCGGAAAACCCCTAGGGAGGTAGAGGCAGTTGCTAGGAAGCAGGAACCCAAATAGCGATGTTTGGGAATCCCCGCACATAAGAGGTCGGGGAGGATGTCAACGAATTGGTTTCCGGTCAAGGCGTGCTTCACTTTTGGGGCGTGATGTAATTTTCTAGTTAAAACAATTTCAGATACTGAAAAGTTTGGGAGTTTCTTTCGAGACTCCCAAATTTTTTGTACTGATTTTAGAGTCGCAGCCAACAGTCAACAATCAAAAGTCAACCGTCAAAAGTCAACCGTCAACCGTCAACTGTCAACAATCATTGCTGAGTGCAACCCGAATCCAAAATCACTCTTTTGGGTGATGCTAGATAAATCTCTAGCGGATATACTCTTTTAAGATGCTGTTGCGGTTGGGATGGCGCAACTTTCGTAAAGCTTTAGCCTCGATTTGCCGAATCCGCTCGCGAGTGACGTTAAAGATTTGACCAATTTCCTCCAAGGTCTTCATCCTTCCGTCATCCAAGCCGTAACGCAGTCGCAGCACGTCACGTTCTCTGGGGCTGAGAGTATCTAAAACGCTTTCCAAATCTTCGCGGAGCAAATTTTTCGATACTTGGTCTTCTGGGGTTTCGCCGTCGGATTCAATAAAGTCTCCCAGACGCGAATCTTCTTCTTTGCCGATCGGAGTTTCTAGAGAAATCGGTAACTGCGCGGATTTGGCAATGAAGCGTAACTTCTCGATCGTCATCTCCATTTTAGTAGCGATTTCTTCTTCCGTAGGCTTGCGGCCCATGTCCTGAGACAGGAGTTTGGTAGTTTTCTTAATCCGCGAAATGGTTTCGTAAAGATGAACCGGTAGGCGGATAGTGCGGGATTGATCCGCAATCGCCCGCGTGATGGCTTGACGAATCCACCAAGTCGCGTAGGTTGAGAATTTGTAACCTTTTTCATGGTCAAATTTTTCCGCCGCCCGGATGAGGCCCAAAGAGCCTTCCTGAATCAAATCTTGGAAAGACAAACCGCGATTCATGTATTTTTTGGCGATCGACACCACCAAACGCAGGTTTGACTGCACCATTTTCTCCTTGGCTCGTCGCCCGATATGAAGTCGGTGACGAAATGCTGGTAGTGTCATATCCAGAGCAGTCGCCCATTCGCTGTCTTTGGGGTCGCGGTCTAACTCCTCTAACAGTTGCTCTCTAATTCGCTCCAATTCCAGCAAGTCGGCAATCTTGCGCGCGAGTTCAATCTCTTCATCAGCTCGCAACAATCGAATCCGACCTATTTCTTGCAGGTAAAGCCGAATAGAGTCCTCTGTATAGTGCTTTTTCTTGGTTTGAGCCCGACGGCGGGCTTTGACACCTTTAGCAGACTTAGTATCGTCTTCCTCAGATTGAGGCTCTAAAAAGTCATCTCGATCGTCTTCTTCGTCGATAAAGAGTTCCAACTCGCCCTCGGGTAGAACGCTTTCGGCGTTCCGAAGCAAATTGATTGTTTCCATTTCGGGTTTGATTTTGGTTTCGAGTACAGTGTTAGCCTGGATCATACTGCTTTCCTCATGCTCCTGAATGGAAGAATAAATAACAGTGGAATAGTGTCTGTTTGTAGTTTAGACAAGTTAGCGAGTATTGACATTCCCGCAGCAAGAAATATTCGGATTTTCGGCCTACAAGCCGACACTGCAACAGTTTTAGCAGTGAAGGTTCGAGTTTTGGTGTGAAATCGCCACATTCAACCGATCGCAAACATCAGAGTCGCGACATGAAATCGAGTGTTTTGCTGTTTATTTCGCAGCTATTTACCACAGGAGCTGTGATACCTAACGAGCGAGGGAGCGAACCCAGAGATGCGATCGATCGCATCTCTACAAATACTGGCTTTTCTACTTGGCACTTCGAGCTTTTACCCGTACAAGTTTTCCTGTACGGAACTCTAACTTCTGCTTGACAGGTGTTTAACTTTTGGTTCGCTTGCTGCTTTCCTTGCGATCGCTAGACATCACAGTTCCCCGGCGATTTTTCGCCACCTTGGATACCCGTCTGCTGTATAAAATGCAACAACTTTGGGTCGAAGCACCAAACGGTGAGTCTTGGATCTTGCAAAGACCTTCCCGATTGTAGCCTTTCTCACAAAAAATGGAAGTTGTTTTACGTTGTTTGTCAAGAACTCGGAAAACTTTGTTAGCTTAGCTTGACAATAGGGACTAATGGCAACCTCAGCTAAATCCTGAGAATCGTCCGCAAGCACTTTGGTGCTTGGGAGTGGCGTTGTTTTCTGCGAATATTCTGGGTGAACGGCTGCGGCGTAGTAGGCCAGAAAGTTAGCAGACTGTTTTTGACTTGCCGGAATTCCGGCCAATACAATCCGTGTAGATGCACCCATCTTTACCCTGTTTCCCTGAATTGAATCATCCGAATTTGCGATCGAATAAAGCTCGTAGCTTTAGTTGTGACTCGGCCACTCTGGATGAGAGACCGAAAATTACCCCAAATGAAGCGTTGCGGGTTTAGTAGTGCAACAGGGGGCTTTCCTTGTTAAGTTAGCTCAAATCTCCGAAATAGGATCTAATTTTAACGTTAAATCACATTAAGTTCTTAACGTCACATTCTCATTTAAGCAGTTCGACGGGAGTTGGTCGCGTCGGGGGCAAAAGCCATCAGGATAAATTCTACTGAGAATTCCCCCAAATGGCAACTCCAGGCTGCAAACTTGTCAATGATTTGTTAAATTTCGGTTCCCACCTGTGCGATCGCACCCTCTCAGAATCCACACAATTCGCAATCTCTCGGCAGCAGAACTTCCCAGTTCCTTTAAATATATCGTTACAATGTGCAGATTCGATTAAGACGTTTCATCAATTTTAGGTAAAATTACCCAATTGTCTTGAATCATCACGATCGCCCGGTACTGTTGCCCATCCGATTCTGCTGGATGAGCTTCAGGATGTTGATGGTAAGACGATGGTGCGTGCGATCGGACTTTTGTGACATTTCTTTACAACTTGTCCTCCGAAAGCTTAACCTCTAAATCATCGATCGC
>DMYK01000157.1:258-4268 GCA_003483675.1 Microcoleaceae cyanobacterium UBA11344 | reverse complement strand
GATTCTAGGGATGCTTCTTCCACTAAAAACTCAAAATGCAAAATGCTCACCTCCTCTTAATTTTTAGGTTTAAATGATTGAGGAACACCCGCATTTTTGAGAGGATTTCCCACATCAAAAAAATCTTCCATCCACAGCGAACCAAGTAATGCACCGTGTTCCATAAATTGTTTTACTCCCTGCATATCTGCGGTTCTTTTTGCTTGAGTAAAACCTTTTTCATCTCGATATAATACCCATAATTCCTCTGGCTTTAAACTATCCACAAAAAAAGGAGAATGGGTTGTTACCATTAATTGAGTATTAGCAGAAGCCGAGCGACATTCTTCAGCAAGTTGAGGTAATAAACGCGGATGTAAATGATTTTCTGGTTCTTCTATTCCCACTAATTGCGGTGGATTTGGGTCAAATAATACTGTCAGATAAGCTAAGAGTTTTAACGTACCATCGGAGGCAAATTTTGCCAGAATAGGATGAGAAAAAGGAGCATCTTTAATTTCCAACAAAAGTCTGCCATCTTGCATAATAGATGCTTCGACTTTTTCCAGGCGTGGAATACGATCAGAAAGGGTTTTTAGTATTTCTTCTAACCGTTGAGGATGTTGTTCTTTGAGATATTGAATAACATTAGGTAAATTGTCACCAGTGGGAGATAATCTTTCCATTGCGCCTGCTTCGGGAAGACTGCGGGTATGATCGGCGGTCAAATAGGATAAATACCAACCTGTAATAAAACGTCTTAAAGCACTAACGCGGGGATGTTTTGCAAATTGTCCTAAAGTATTTACTGCTAATAATTCAGATGATGCTAGTTGTTCGGTAATCCTTTCGCCTTCTTCATCAGGACTTTCGCCACTAATGACTTGTCCTTCGCCTTTTTTGAAATCTAAAAAGCGAAAGGGTTTTCCATATTGTCCACGTCGCCAGTGTAACCATTCTTCAGCGATGAAAGGACGATTATTTTCCTCGCCTATGGCGAGATGATAGGTAATTAAAGGAGATTTGGATGTTTCTTTATATTTTAATTCAACAATGATGCATCCGTCACTATCTCTGGTGCGTAATTCTCGAAATCTGCCCCTTCTATCCCATGCTTTTCTGAGGCTTTCGGTGAAACATTCAGAGAGGAAAGCGAAAACATCAAAAATAGTTGATTTTCCGCTGCCATTGGGCCCTAGAAATACGGTTAAGGGGGTAAGATTTTTGAGTTCTAGATTATGCAAAGCTCGGTAATTTTGAACTTTGAGATATTCTATACGGGGAATATTTTTATTCATTTCACCTCCTTAGCTATACTTGCTGTTTGTTGATGGAAATTAGATCGTTTACGGTTTTTTCTGGATGATTGAACCACAGAGGGCGCAGAGGGCGCAGAGGAAAACAAGGGAGAGATGAAATTAGGTCATCTTGAGCGACGAGCATTACCATCTATCACCAGCTAAACACATGATTATTGATTTCGCAGTTTGGGATTGACAAACTCATTTAATCCTTCTCCCACCAAAGACAATCCTACTACCATTAAAGTCATTGCCAAACCAGGAAATAAAGCTGTCCACCAAATGCCGGTAGGTAGCGCATCCAGGGCTAAACGCAAATCGTGTCCCCATTCTGGGGTTTCTTCTGGAAGTCCCAAACCGAGAAATCCTAAACCTCCTAATGTTAAAATTGCATCAGCCGCGTTGAGTGCAAACAGCACTGGTACACTCTGAATCACATTCAGAAACAGATAGCGAGAAAGCACAGTCCAAGTATCAGCACCCATTGCTCTAGCGGCTTCGACAAAGAGTTCGGTTTTGACGCTGGCGGTGTGATTTCTGACGACGCGGTAGTATTGAGGAATATAAGAAATGCTCAGGGCGATCGCAGCATTCAATACCCCTCTCCCCACGACAAACGCTAGAGTCAAAGAAAGCAGCAATCCCGGCAAAGTATAAATGGTATCCATTAAAAATAACAAGACGCGATCGAGCTTACCNNCCTAGATAACCGCTAACCAATCCCAGCGGTACGCCGATAAATAAACTCAAAGCCGTAGCTAGAATCACCACTTGCCAAGCGGCGCGAGAAGCAAAAAGCGTGCGAGAAAAAACATCATAGCCACTGCGGCTAGTACCAAACCAGTAACTCGTCGATGGCGGTTCATGGATAGGGTTAATTAAAGCATCTGTAGGATTTTGTAGCCATCCCCAAGTCTGCATAGCTGGAGACAAAACGGCGATCGATACAAACGCAATGGTGATTGCCAAACCCACCCACATCATTTTCATTGAGAGGCTTGACGGGGCGGCAAGATTGAGAAATCTCGGTAGTCGGAGGCGGCTTTGAGCCATAATTAATAATTGGTAATAAAGAATTGGTGATTATAACAGAAGGAAGCAAGAAATTGATTCAGAATTTGCTCAAAAAATAGGAAGAGTTTTTTAACCGCAGATGAACGCAGATACACGCAGATAAGATTATATCAGCGTTCATCTGTGTTTATCGGCTAATATCTGCGGTTCAAAAGTCTTCGCTAATTTGCCTTTCTACAAATTGCTGGCAATTAACTCGCGATACTGGCTTTTTGGCTTAACTCCTTTGAGCTCCGTCACCAAAGCCTTGTCTTTGAAATACTGAATCGTCGGTGTTCCAACAATACCAGCATTTTCAGCAATTTCTGGATCTTCTTCGATATCAATTTCGACGTAGTGAATTCTGCCGTCGAACTCATCTACTACTTTGCTCAAAATCGGCTTGAGACTATGACAAGGCCCACAAGTCGGAGAGGAATATTTGACTACAATCAGTCGATCGCTATCGTGGAACAACTTCCGCAAAGCATAACCTCCTTCGTGTCGCGTCTCTTTGATATCAAAGTTCTCGCTGGTTTCCCGCACTTTTGGAGTTTCCGCTACTGCTGCGGGTTTCTCCAATGACTCAGTTTGATGGAATTCCTGAGTTAAACCATGAGCCGAGAGCCACCTTTCTGCTAACATCGCACCCATACAACCACTACCGGCTGCGGTGATTGCTTGGCGAAACTCGTGGTCTTGGACATCGCCGACGGCGTAAACTCCCTCGACGCTGGTTTCTACGGAGCCATGTTTGGGAACAATGTAGCCGATTTGGTCGAGTTCTAGTTGACCTTGAAATAAGACAGTATTGGGAGTATGTCCGATCGCATAAAACAACCCATTCACGGGCAAGTTGCTTTCTGCACCAGTTTCGGTATTTCTGAGTTTAATGCCTTCGAGCTTGCTGTTGCCGTAAACATCCACAGGCTCAGTATTCCAGTGCACGGTAATTTTGGGATTGTTCAAAACCCGGTCTTGCATAGCTTTGCTGGCTCGCATTTCTGTTTTACGCACCAACATATGAACGCGAGAACCGTATTTGGTTAGATAAATTCCTTCTTCTGCCGCTGTGTCGCCACCACCGACTACTGCTAATTCTACGTTTTTGAATATCGGTGTGGCTCCGTCGCAAATCGCACAGGCAGATATTCCTAAATTCCAGTATTTTTCTTCGTTTGGTAGGTGCAGTCGTTTGGCTGTTGCGCCTGTAGCTATGACTATGGTGTGGGTTTTGATTTCTCTGTCTTCCGATCGCACTATAAACGGCCGCTGGCTCAAGTCTACGGAAATCACATCTTCTGTGTATAATTCCGCACCCCAACGTATTGCTTGAGCTTTCATCCGATCCATTAGTTCCGGCCCGGTGATACCTTCGGGGAAGCCGGGGAAGTTTTCTACTTCTGTGGTGGTCATCAGTTGCCCGCCGGGAATGCCTCCCATTTGGTAGCCTTCAAAGACTATGGGTTTCAGGTTTGCTCTCCCGGCGTAGATGGCTGCTGTGTAGCCTGCGGGGCCTGAGCCGATAATTACTAGGTTTTCTACGGTTTGTTTGGTCATAGCTATTTACTTGAACTCATAACGACTTCGTTTAATTAATGGTAGCAGCGATCGACCATAGTTCTATTGTTGAGGGGATGAGGGCGATCGGGGCAAATTCACCTACTCTGATAAGTA
>DMYK01000157.1:0-129 GCA_003483675.1 Microcoleaceae cyanobacterium UBA11344 | reverse complement strand
TTATGACGAATTTGGGTTTTTTCGCCTGAAACCTTTTGAAATCGTCAAACTAACGAACTCTGCCAATGTCAATAGTCATTTTTTATAGAGAAAAGGCTGCTTTGATAGGTTAAGAATTGTCACGGAAAT
>DMYK01000556.1 GCA_003483675.1 Microcoleaceae cyanobacterium UBA11344 | reverse complement strand
CCGATTAAATTTGTCGGAGTCGGCGAAAAAGTGGAAGCATTGCAACCATTTTATCCCGATCGCATGGCATCGAGAATACTCGGCATGGGCGATGTCTTGACGCTAGTAGAAAAAGCGCAAGAAGAATTCGACGTCGCCGATGCCGAAAAAATGCAAGAGAAAATGCTCACGGCAAAGTTTGACTTTACCGACTTTCTCAAACAAACCAGACTGCTAAAAAACATGGGTTCCCTCGGTGGCATCATGAAAATGATACCGGGGATGAACAAACTCTCAGACGAACAAATGCGGCAAGGAGAAGTGCAGCTAAAACGCACCGAAGCCATGATTAATTCGATGACAACTGAAGAACGCCGCAATCCCGAACTATTAGCAAGTTCACCATCACGTCGCCGTCGCATCGGAAAAGGCGCAGGCTACGCTGAAAACGACGTCACCAAACTGGTAAGCGATTTCCAGAAAATGCGTACCATGATGCAGCAAATGAGTCAAGGCAACTTTGCAGATATGGGAGGAATGCTGGGAATGCCCGGAATGGGCGGCCCAGGAATGCAGCCCGGTTCCCGCGGCTACATGGGTGCCCAACAGAAGAAGAAAAAGAAAAAAGATAAGCCAAAAAAAGGTTTCGGACAATTGTAAAAAGCATCAAAATTAGGACTAGGCAAAAAAAACCCGGTTTCTCCGAAAAATCGTGCATCGAACCGAGAGATATTGACGCAGAAACCGGGTTTTTAACCACTGACTCTTCCTTCGTGTCCTTCGCGTCTTCGCGGTTCAATAATCCACTCTAAAAACAGGCATCTAAGAACCTTGAATAGCTTGTCTAAATTCCCGCATTGCCTGAAGATGATTTTCAATATTAATACACCGCGCTAATAACACAATATCTAACTCTGGCAACACAAAAGAGCGATCGACTTCTGCATATCCATCAGCCCCCAACGAATACAAACGGATCACGCCATTTTCCCAAAACCAAACTTCAGGAATTTGCAGACGTTTGTAAGCTTCCAACTTATTAATACCGCCGCTAGTCACCACCACTTCCACCACCAAATCTGGAAGTTCTCGGTTAGCTCCCAATTTATAGGATTTATCAGCTTCTCGCTTCACCAATCCCGATGGACTTTCCAGCGTCATCGAGCCAGTAGGCTGATAATCAATTCCCATTTGAAGCAGATAAAGATCGAGTAGAGAACCAATTCGTTCTTTAATCGTTTCATGTTTTTCTCCAGGCATACGTCTAATCTCCAATACCCCATCTAAAAACGACAGTCTGATTCCAGGACGATCGAGAAGCTGTTCAACAGCTTTAAACTCTCTCCAGCTCATCCCGTCAATTAAGATAGGTTCATCGAGCCTTTCTAACTTTTCTAAAGTTGTGATCATCCCAATTGCTCCTTACTCAATTTAATCTTAATTATATCAGCGTTCATCAGCGCTCATCTGCCGACATCTGCGGTAAAAAATCAAAAAACCAGATTTTCGCAACAATCCTAATCTACTGTCCCAAAGTTGCCTTCTGCTCATCCGGTACAAACTCCGTCACAACTTGGCCACCGCCACCGTCGCCTTTGACAATCACAGTTTGATCTTTAAGCTGTCCCGAAGCCTTCGGCCCAGTCAAATTAAACACCGGATCTAATTGCCGGTAAACCACATTTCCTTCCGCATCGAAAGTCTGATTAGTTAAATACCAAGTTACTCGATCGGTATTCAATTGAGCTTGACGTTTTTCCCCAATTCCTACCACATTTCCAGTCAAATAAAAAACTTTTTGTTCTAAATCTCCCCGACCCGTATCCCCAGTCATCGTCACCTTTTCCACCCGGTGAAAAATCTTCACTGGCCCTGGGGAAACCACACTTTGTGCCGGAAAATTCCAACTCATCAAACTGCTTTCTATTTGCAGCGGCGGGTCGGTCGGCATCAATTGAGCATTTTTTGTCAGCGTCGCAATCTTTGTTTTCAAGTCTACATCTATTTGGTCGGCGAAACCCCTGTCTGTAACTATTTTATCTTTGTATCGATCGATTTGAGTCGGTCGATCGCTATTTACCTTTTGCTGATCCAGAAACCATACTAAATGCTCCGTTCGCAATTGCAAAACCGGATCTTTAATATCCGCCACCACAGAACCGAATAACTCCATCCTCCTCGCCCTAGTGAAAACTCGCGCTTCCTTCGCTGAAGCACTCACCTGTTTGTTGTCTCCAGTCAAATTATTGCGCACAACTAAAATATCTTCCTTCGGCCGCCACTCCAACTCATTTCCCCGCAATACCACTCCATTCTTCAGGTCAGTAGCGACTATTTTGCCCTTCAGAAAAACCTGATTTCCTTCCTGAAATACATCGCCACTTTCCGCCTGAATATCGTAAATCTCTTTGCCGTCCTGAAACAATTTGCCCACTGGTTTCTGAACGTTAACCACCTTTTGGTCTTTGCTGACAACAGCATTTTTCGAGTTTACTTTCCAGAACATCTCTCCCTTCTCATTGGCCTGTTCTAGAGTTACTTTATTCAAAGTTAAAGTGCTGTTTGACTTTTCAGCAGTTTTGAGATCCTCAGCTAACTTGTTCTTTTGAGGGACTTCGGTCACCGCACAACCGCCAATCCCCAAAATCAGCGCCGCTAAAATTTGCAGCACCGCTTTTGGGGCTTTGAGATTGTGATTTTTGGATTGGAAATTAATCATTAGTAATTGGTAATTGGGAATTGGTAATCGGGAATTGGGAATTGATAATTGGGTAATTAAAAACAGTAAATCAAAAATTAAAAATGTGTCATATTTTATCTAAATTTTTAACTTCTAATTTTCCAGGATTCAACCCATTACCAATCCTATTTTAGATTGCAGATTGGCGATTTTAGATTAAAATTACTAATCAATTTAAAATCTAAAATCTAAAATCTAAAATCTAAAATTGTTCCAATTTCCCCTTACCCATTCCCAAATCCCTATCTGTCGTCGTGTTGATCCATCAAGCTAAGATCCGACAAAGGGCGATAAGCATAAATGGGACGCGATGTTTTTTGAATGTCGTCCTTAATCATTTCCAAATCAATATAGCGATCGGCTACATTAATCAAACTGTCGCTAGTCATCGATCGCAAACTCACCACCTCAACCCGCACGCCACGATAGCTAACAGCATCCACAGCATAAGCCAAATCGCCGTCACCACTCACCAAAACCGCCGTATCATAAGACCCCACCAAAGCCATCATATCCACGGCAATTTCTACATCTAAATTCGCCTTCTTAGAACCATCTGGTAACTGCACCAAATCCTTAGAAATCACCCGATAGCCGTTGCGGCGCATCCACAGCAAAAACCCCTGCTGTTTCTCGTTGGTGCGATCGACACCAGTGTAGAAAAAAGAGCGCAGCAGTCGCGAACCCGCCGTTAAACGGCACAGCAACTTGGTATAATCTATTTCTATTCCCAACTGCAAAGCTGCATAAAACAGGTTAGAGCCATCTATAAAAATTGCCACTCTTCCCCGATTTTCTAAAACTTGTTCCGGCGTAAAAAGGTCACTATTTTCTATTCTATTCAACATGATTGTTATGCCTC
>DMYK01000510.1:4222-5510 GCA_003483675.1 Microcoleaceae cyanobacterium UBA11344 | reverse complement strand
AATTTTGGGAAATGTCAAAGGGGCGATCGGGCAAAAGGCTCTTTAGGAAAAATTCAAGTAGAGACTTGACAGGAGGTTCTCATTGTGAGAACATAGAGGTGTCGTGTAAAAAACGGTACTGGAATGAGACTAATTTCCAAGAAAAATCTGGAGAGTGCGATCGAATCCTACTCCGACGATGCCAAGGCTGCGATCACAGTCTGGCGCAAGGCCATCAAAGACAACGATTGGGAATCACTAGAAGAGATTCGACAGGGATATTCCAAATCGGTCGATCAAGTCTGTGGATATACCATATTTAATATTAAAGGCAATCAGTATAGATTAATCGTAAAAATCAACTATACCGCCAAAATTATATATTTTAAAAATTTTTTAACTCATACCGAATATGACAAAATCAAGTGGAATGATGAAGATGAAGTTAAACATAAAATAGGTTAACTCCCACTAAAAATATCGGGGGAAAATTACAGATTCCCTGATGTATTCAATCAATTAAAAACATTTACTCCAAACGTCAAAATCATGATACCGAGAAACAAACACCCACCTTCTACTTGAGAACCATGTCTAAGTAAGCAAGCAAAGGAATGAGAAATGAACATCACAATTGAAAAAACAGCTTACGGTCAACTGCTGGCTAAATCTCAGCCTAAGCCAATCCTGAACGAAGAAGATAATGATCTTGCCCTCGCAGAAGTCGATTTTCTGATGTCTAAGGAAGAATTAACAGTAGAAGAAGAAACTTTACTGAGTCTCTGGGGGCTGTTGATCGAAGAATACGAATCAAAATATTACCCAGATCCAGAAGTGACTCCCCGGGATGTTCTATTGCATTTCATCGAAGTTCGCGAGCTCAAACAAGCGGATCTGGTGGGGGTGATTGGTTCAAAGGGAGTAGTTTCTGAGGTGGTTAATGGCAAACGGGCAATTAGCAAAGCGCAAGCTAAGGCGTTGGGAGAATTTTTCAACGTTAATCCGAGCGTATTTATATGATGGGAGTTATTCCATTATTGTTAATAAGCCTTTCAGAGGCGGGCAGGATGCCCGCCCCACAAGAAAATTCAGTTTTTGTGGAACAGGCATCTTGCCTGTTCTTGAGAATATAGTAAGACGGGCAGGATGCCCGCCCCACAAGAAAATTCAGTTTTTGTGGAACAGGCATCTTGCCTGTTCTTGAGAATATAGTAAGACTGGATCAAAATTCAACAGGGGCATTTCTGATGACACAACCGATCGAACTTTCCGCGACAACCTGACAAAATTATCAACTGAAGAAATAACA
>DMYK01000510.1:2867-4175 GCA_003483675.1 Microcoleaceae cyanobacterium UBA11344 | reverse complement strand
CCTCGAAAATCCCCCAAAGCTTTCAATGCAAACTGTGGCAAAGCTAACATCCTGCGCCAGCGCCAAGGTTCTTGATAAAGCCGATACAACCATTCTAAATGATTGTCACAAAACCAAGCCGGCGCGCGAGTTTTTGTACCAGCCCAAATATCGAAACTGCCGCCAACTCCCACCCAAATAGACTGAGGACAAAGGTGTCGGTGTTTGGCAATCCAAAACTCTTGGCGCGGCACTCCCAAGCCGACAAAAATAAGTTTTGGCTGCATTTCTTTCAGGCTTTGATGCAATTCTTTTTCTTGATCGGGCGAGAGATAGCCGTGATCAGAAACGATCGACAATCCCTGAACCCGTTGCTGCCAAGTTTCCGCCGCTGCGCCCGCAACTCCGGGGGAACCTCCAAAGAAAAATATTGGTTCAGAATTAGGCAATTTTCCGGCTGCTTGCAACAGCGATTCTGCTAATTCTATCCCCGGATACCGCTGTGCCGATTTGCCACGCAGCCGCAAGTATAGCACCACTCCCGAACCATCGGGAATCACGAGTTCGGCTTCTCGGATTATACCTGCTAAAGCCTGATTTTGCTCGGCTTGCATCGCCATTTCAGCATTCAACGTCACCACATGACTTCCCAAGCCTTGATGCAGGCGCTCGATCAGCCAACCTGCGTAATCATCTAAGATGTGAACTGGTAATCCCAGCACTGAAAATTGCGGGCGCGATCGATCCATATTGCCTTCTTTGAGATTCCTACACACCGAGTTCTTTAAATCAGCTTAATATTAGCATTCAATGCTAAGCTTTTTCTGCCCATTCAAAAATTCAAGTAGGGGCGATCGCACTTATGCAACAATTTTCCAAGGCGATCGCCCAGGCGGGCGACTCATCAGCTATTCACACTTTTTCACAGAGCCGTCGGCGTACCATTCCATCGGTACTAACTCAATTTTACCATTAACTTTGACTGTAGTATAGACTATTTTTACGAAAGGAACACTGTTATTATTGTTGTTACGACAAGACATGGCGACGATCTCCTTGTGTTTGTAGAAATTGATACTTTAATCAAATCTGAATTCTGCTCTACCTAGATTTTGGGGGAATCAGATTGAGTCAACATTACTGTCAACCCCCGAAAAAATCAGGAAATGTGACAATCAGGCGCTCAAAGATTAGAAAGCGAGAGTTGCACAGAACGATCTAATTTCTGATATATTTAAAAGTCTATTCACCGCAACCGATCTAGCATCAGGAAAAAAAAGGAAAACGAAATGGCGATCGCAGCAACTCAGCGACAAATCAGGTTAGATT
>DMYK01000510.1:0-2840 GCA_003483675.1 Microcoleaceae cyanobacterium UBA11344 | reverse complement strand
GGTTTGCTGCCGGCGAGTACAGCCGTTAACGCTCACGGCGACTACACCGATGCTTGGGTGCGGGATAACGTTTACAGCATTCTCGCAGTTTGGGGTTTGGGTTTAGCTTACCGTAAAATTGACGGCGATCGGGGCCGCACCTTTGAGCTCGAACAAAGCACAGTCAAATTAATGCGCGGCTTGATGTTTGCGATGATGCAGCAAGCCAACAAAGTAGAAAGTTTCAAAAATACTCAATCGCCCTTAGATGCCTTACACGCAAAATACAATACCCAGACGGGAAGTATTGTTGTAGGCGATGACAAGTGGGGACACTTGCAGTTAGACGCTACATCTATATTTCTGTTAATTCTTGCTCAAATGACGGCTTCGGGGCTGCACGTAATTTTTACAATTGATGAAGTCAATTTCGTGCAAAATTTAGTTTACTATATTGGTAGATCCTACCGCACGCCGGATTACGGAATTTGGGAAAGAGGTCATAAAATTAATCGTGGCAATGCAGAATTAAATGCCAGTTCGGTTGGCATGGCAAAAGCAGCCCTGGAAGCAATCAATGGATTAGATTTGTTCGGAGTTAGAGGCTCTCAGGCCTCTGTAATTCACGTTTTGCCAGACGAAATTGCCAGAACTCGCATAACTTTAGAATCGCTTTTGCCTCGCGAATCTAGTTCAAAAGAAGTAGATGCCGCTTTATTAAGCGTGATTAGTTTTCCGGCTTTTGCGGTTGAAGACCAAGAATTAGTTGAACGGACTAGAAATAAAATTATTGACAAACTGCAAGGAAACTACGGCTGCAAGCGGTTTCTGCGGGACGGGCATCAAACAGTGTTAGAAAATGCCGATCGCCTGCACTACGAACCCACAGAATTGAAGCAGTTCGAGAACATTGAATGCGAGTGGCCGCTGTTTTTCACCTATTTACTATTAGACGGCATNNAGGGAAATCAGTCACAAGTACAAGATTACCAGCAGCGTTTAGAAGCTCTCGCAGTCGAGCGAAATGGTTGGCAACTGCTACCAGAATTGTATTACGTACCAGCGGAAAATATAGAAGCCGAAAAGTTAAATCCCCGCAGCCAACAGCGATTACCAAATGAAAATATTCCCCTAGTTTGGGCGCAAAGTTTGTATTTTCTCGGTCAATTGCTGAACGAAGAATTAATCGCAATTGGCGATATCGATCCCCTGGGACGACACCTCTGTGTCGGGCGGCACAGAGAACCAAGTGTGCAAATTGCACTGTTAGCTGAAGACGAAGATTTGCAAGCAGAATTAGCGGCTAACGGAATTGCCGCCCAAACACCAAAACAAGTAGAACCAATTCAAGTTCGCCAAACCAAAGAATTATCGGCTGTGTACGCGCAAATTGGACGCAACGACAAATTAGGTTTAACCGGCAGGCCCGTCCGTAGGCTGAGGAGTTTAACAACTTCAAGAGTGTTTAAAATTCGCGGAGAGGCGATCGTATTTCTGCCATCTTTTTTGGACAGACAAGAGTTTTACCTAACTCTAGATTACCATTTTCTCGTAGCTAAAATCAAAAGTGAACTAGCTCACATTCACCGCCACTGGTATCAGTTGGGACGACCTACAGTCACGCTGATGCTGACTCATACCATGCTGGAAACTGGCCGGGAAGCTTTGTTAGAATTGATCAAGGAACTCCGCGACGGACACTGCAATAATACGCCAATCAAAATCGGAAATATCAACCAGTTAATGCTGACTGCTGGGACAGAAAAAATTGATTTTCTGCACGATTTTGAATTCACCGATTCTCCGGTAACAGGTGCTGTGGAAGTGCGGAAATATCTGGCTTATAACCCTGAGAAAACTTGGCCTTTGGGTCACACCCAAGAATTTAAACTGGAGTGTGAAACTAATACTAAATTATTGCTCAACAGCCTGCGGGGTTCCGAAAATTTGTACGAACAAATTGAGTTGCTGCACAGGCTAATGCGCCTCAAAGGAATAAATTTTGATACGGGATTTGGAGGTTGGGGAGAAACAGTTAAAGTGGCGGATTTGCTCAAGGAAGTTTATACTAAAGCTGGAGAAAGTTCGCAATCCAAAATCCAGTGGGCTGTCATCCGCCACGCCGCCGGTTTGCTGGATAAAGTTGATATTAGCTTGTCGGATGCAGTCACGGATATTTTGGTGCGACAAAAGCAGATTGCTGTGGGAAAAGCTTACAGCGAAGATTCGGTGATTTCGCGCCCCGGTTCCTACACCGAAGTGATGGACAAAATTCGCCAATTCTGCGGAGAAGATATTCGCGATCGGGTTCTCACCCAAGAAATTCTGATCTACCTCGGCTTGTTAATTAAAGCCGAACCGCAGTTATTTAAAGGATTGCTGACGCTGAGAGTTAGCTATTTTATTCTGCTGTTAACTAGCGAATTGGCCCGCGAATTGGGAGTTACGCAGAATGAAGCTTACGAACATTTAATGCAGTTAAGTCCCTTTGAAATCAAAAATCGCCTGCGTCAAGTTTTGACTGAATACGAGGAAATGAACCAAATCCTCAAACAGCAAGAATCCCTGCGCGTCAAACAATCGGAAACAGAAATTGAATGGGTAGTCGCGCCAGTTTTTGAAGAACCAAAAATGCCTGCGGGAGGATGGCGCAGAAAGCGGCAAATGGAAGGCGCAGTTAATCGCGTACCCAAGGATTTTTATCCGAATGTTTGGGGACTGTTGCGGCACTGCAAAGGCTTGATAATTGGCGACAAATTAGAGCGGCGCAATCGGTTAGACAGTGAGAACATTTTATCAGAAATGACCCCGGGCGAAAAGAATTTCGCGCTGCAAATTGAGCATTTGCTGAATAAAATTGT
>DMYK01000532.1 GCA_003483675.1 Microcoleaceae cyanobacterium UBA11344 | reverse complement strand
TTCTGCACTCAATTTAACAACAGCAGCTTGAGCATTTTCGGCGGCTTGTTCGCCATGACGCGCACCGACAATGGCATTTGTTTGTGGCTGGGCAATTAACCAAGCTAAAGCTAAATTACCCAAGCTTATTTGATGTCGATCAGCAATTGGTCGCAGTTGATTTAATGCTGCTTGTATCCTTTCGTAATTCTGTGGTTGGAACAGCTTATTTTTGGCGCGGTGATCGCCCTCCTCAAACTTGTGTTCTGGCCCAAATTTACCCGTCAATATTCCCTGAGCTAGAGATGAATAGGCAAGAATTGAGATAGAATTATCTACACAGTAAGACATCGCGTCTTTTTCTACCCAGCGCCAAAACAGAGAATAGGGCGGTTGTAAACTGTCAATGCGTCCGTACTGGGTGGCTTCTTCTATTTGGGCGCGGGAGAAATTAGAAACGCCGATCGCCCGAATTTTTCCCTGTTCTTTCAACTTATTCAGGGCGCTGATTGTTTCGGCAATTGGCACAACTTCTGAATTCCAAGTCCCAGAGTGCCAGTGGATTTGGTAAAGGTCGATATAATCAGTATTGAGGTTTTTTAGCGATCGATCGCACGCTTCGATTACCAAATCATACTTAAGGTGATTGGCGAAAACTTTGGTAGCATAAACTACTTGCGATCGCACATCTGAAAGTGCTTGAGCGATGATTTGTTCGGAATGCCCTTCTCCGTAAACCTCAGCAGTATCAAAAGTGGTAATCCCAGCTTCAAAAGCCTCGCGCATGGCTTTGACAGTTTCGGCATCCTCAATTCCCACCCACATCCGCTTTCCAGCTTGCCAAGTCCCCATAATTATCGGGGTGATATAAATTTCCGATCGGCCCAATTGTCGTTTTTCCATATCTTCAACCCTGCTTTTTTTGATTAGCATTTATTCAGACGTCATATAATCTTAGCAGAATCAAGTTACTGTGGTTGCTGTCAAAGGCAGATTTTGTTACTATTATTAAAATCCCAGTGAATTGCTATGAAATCAACTACTCGCGCACTGAAAGAATGGAATGTAGTAGTTAATGCTTTGGAAGGGGGCAAAACGATTATGTTGTTGCGAAAAGGGGGCCTTCGCGAAGAAGCTGGACATTTCCATGTCCCTGACAAGCAGGTTTTGCTGTATCCAACTTTTGAACACCAACAGCCGGATTTATTAAAGCCGGATTTTGCGAGTCAGGTAAAGACTGTCGAATCTGGCTGGCATCCGCAAACAATTAGAATTAGTAGTTGGGCTGAGATTACCGATGTTTTGTTAGTAGCTTGGGAACCTGCGATTGCGGCGGTTTTTTCCTATCATATTTGGAATGAAAAATTTGTAGGCGATCGCATTAACTGGAAAAGGACTCAGCCAATTTATATTTTACTATTACGGACGTATCAGCTAGCTACACCGCCGGAAATTCCCTACATTATACAATACGGGGGATGTCGTTCTTGGATTGATTTGGCTGCACCAGTTTCCCTGGAGGGAAGCGTGCCTGTTTTGAGCGAAAAAGAGTATATTAAACAATCAATGGAAATTCGCAATCTTATTGCAAATGGGTAATTGGGCGAAGCGAAGCGGAGGGATGGGGCATTGGTAATGGGTAATGGTAATATCATGTCCGGTCGAATAGTTGTCATTCTGAGTGAAGCGAAGAATCTCCGAGATGCTTCGCTCACTCAGCATGACAAACAAGCTTTTATCGTAAGCGATCGGACATGATATAATTGGTAATTGGCAATTGGCAATTGGTAACTGGCACAAACTTAATTGATAGTTTTTACTACTGTTTTCGAGAGGCGCTTTTCCACTAATCCCAGCCCAAAATCGGCAGCTAATGCCATCAAAGCCGCCGGAATTGCCCCAGCAAAAAGTAACTGATTGTTGACTGTAGCAACGCCCCGAAAAATAAATACTCCCAAGCCACCAGCGCCAATTGCAGCGGCGATTGTAGCGAGTCCGATCGCAATTACGGCGGCCACTCGCACCCCAGCTAGAATCACGCCCAGTGCCAAGGGAATTTCTACTTGCAATAGCAGTTGCATATCAGTCATTCCCATGCCTTTTCCGGCTTCGCGAATCGCCGGATCGACACCGATAATTCCAGTATAAGTATTGCGGATAATTGGCAGTAAAGAATACAGAGTGAGGGCGATAATTGCCGTGCGATCGCCTATTCCACCTAATACCGGAACCGGAATTAACAAGCCAAATAGTGCTAAACTGGGAATTGTTTGCATAATATTAGCAAATCCCAAAATCGGCTTTCTCAACTTAGGTTTTAGAGTGACTAAAATACCTAGGGGAATCCCCACAATAATAGCGATGAAAATTGCAACTGTTACTAAATACAAGTGTTCCATCGAGTGCTGAATCATCTCAGCGCCATAGCGATTTATAAATTCGATCATTGAGTTATTAGTTATTGCTGATTTGCGTCCAAGCATAGAAGTCTGTCTCGTAAAGACTGTGCATCGTTTGATTATCAGCTTAGTTACTGAAACTATATTATCAAATTTTTGCGAAAATCATTCAAATCTAGCTAATTGCAAACAATCCAAAAATGCGCGAGCTTCCGGCTGCTGAGATTTGACAAATTCCTTGGGCGATGCCAATTCAACCAACTTTCCGTCTTGCATCAAACCAATTCTAGAAGCTAAGAAAAAAGCTTCTTGAATGTCATGAGTGACCAATATAACAGTTTTGCCGAGTTGCTGCTGCAATTGATAGAATTCCCGTTGCAATTCTAGACGAGTAATGGGGTCTAAAGCACCAAAGGGTTCGTCCATTAATAGCACCGGAGGATCTGCCGCAAGTGCTCTGGCGACGCCCACTCGCTGTCGCTGTCCGCCTGATAATTGGCTGGGATAGCGTTTTGCGAAGTGCTGGGGGTCGAGGTTGACTAATTCTAGCAGTTGGCGGACGCGAGATTGAATGCGATCGCCCTCCCAACCTTCTAATTTTGGCACTAAACCGACATTTTGCTCGACAGTAAAATGGGGAAACAGACCGATTTCTTGAATCACGTAGCCAATTTTTCGTCGCAGTTGAATAGAGTTCCACTGAGTTGTTGGTTTCCCCATTACCAAGACTTGGCCGCTGGTTGGTGTTAGCAAATTGTTAATCAATTTCATGGTAGTAGTTTTGCCACTACCACTGCGTCCTAGCAAGACTAAAACTTCTCCTTGCAGCACTTTAAGATTCAGGTTTTCTACTAAATATCTGCGGTTGATCCGATAGGTAACATCGAGGCATTCGATCACAACTTGATTAGTGGGAGCCATGAATATTTTCTGTTAATTGAGTTTTTCTGTCAGTTATTTTAGTCGCAATTTTAGCGATTAGCAGCCGATTTAATTCCCTGGTTTCTGAAAAATCCTGACTTTGCCATTCTAACAATAAGGCTCGACATTGGAGACAAGTTAAATGTTTTAGTAAATCCCGAATTCCGGCTGGATTGACAGAATATGCAGCACCGATTAGTTCGGGATTTACTGTTGTGTCAGGGTGCAATTCTGCGACAAAACCGTAGATTTTTTGATTGGAAAATGAACTATTAATTGCCCATCCGATCGCATTGAGAGGTCGGATGCGGGCGATCGCACTTTCCGTCACGCCTAATTCCTTCTTGAGGATAGCAGGAACTGCTGCTGCTGGTGTTTCCCCCGCAGGCACGCGACCTCCGGGAAAATCGAGGGTTGTTTCTGCGATACCGGGACGATACATTGGTACGGGAAACAGCAATTTGTCATTTTGAATTGTCAAAATTACGACTGAATCTGCTCTTTCTACCCGCCAGTATTCAATGACTTTACCTTCGGTATTTTCGAGGTGT
>DMYK01000048.1 GCA_003483675.1 Microcoleaceae cyanobacterium UBA11344 | reverse complement strand
CTCAGCATAATTTTCAGCATTAATATCAATCGTATTTCTATCTTCCTGCAAATACCGCACCTGCTGAGCACAAGCAAACATTTTGGTTCGGACTTCAGCCAGCAATTTCTTTAACTTCTGCAACTTAACTTCTTGACTTTGTTCCCTTTCTACTTCACCGAATTCGGGAAGCTTCTTTTCTAATTCGCCGACAATTTGCTGTGCTTTGCGATACTTTTTCCGAGCTTCGCGATAGACAAATACAATTTTAGCACGAGAGCACAGTAGATTCATCAAGTAAGAATTAAACGTCGGGGTTGCGGATTGCAAAGTTTGGGCATTGTCTTGTAACCATACTAGAATATGACACCGTTTAGCCGCATCATCTTCTCGGCTGTCATACTCAAAAATCGGACTCCCGAATAACTTTCCCTCGGCGCGAAACTCTGGCGATGCTTGCTGTTTACCCTGGACAAAAGCTGTAACGCATTCGTCAGCTAACTTGGGGTAAGTATCATAAACTGCTGGTGCAGCATATAACAATAATGTCTGTCCCAAAGACGGTTTAATTGCATTTGGCAACAAGCAACCTTGGGGATTTAATTGATTTAAGTCCGCTACTTTCATTGTGGCATTTTTATAGCAAAATGTCAAGTCTGCGGTGTAAGTATCGTGAATTCGCCGGGGATAGATTGAACCGTAAAGTTCCGGCTTATCTGGCTGAGTAATTAGTTGTAAATCCAGAGTTTCGCCTTTATCGGGCAGTAATTTGCCATTATTGGGATTTTCCTGTTCACCCTTGGGATAATACTGTTTGTCTTTGTAACAAATTAGCTTTTCTCTGAGAGATTTTAGTTCGTTGCTGTTAAATTCTTTACCGACATTATCGGCTAAAGTTTCCCACAAATTTTGGGCATTTTTTGCTACTTTCCCGTAGCCTTCGTCGCCATCATCCCGCAGGTGGAAAGGATAGAGAGTAATGCTGGGATTTTTAATTTGCCATTCTTCGCTCATAATCAAGTTTGTGACATTTTTGGAGGGAGTCCAGAAACCGGGTTTTTTACGAAAATATCGTTACACAGCCTAAAAACCTCGAAAAACCCGGTTTCTTTGATGGTGATGCGTGGCCAGAAACCGGGTTTTTGCGAGAATACTTCGTTAGATCATCGCAGATTGGATAAAAACCCGGTTTCTTTGGTTTTGACTGTTTTTATGTCGATTCTGTGCCAGAAGCATCAGTTTCAACCACCACAGGCGGCGTAGACAAACCCAATCGAATCCTATTTTCCTTCAACGTTTCCATCAACTCCCTCACGATTTCCTCCGGTGCATTGCTATCAGTGCCACCCGCACCCATTTGATCGATTTCGTTCTCTAAATTCTCTGCAATTTGAGGCTTATTTTCGCACCAATCCTTGATTCTTTGAGCAATCACATTCACATTATCCATCGCACCAATATCAATCGCTGATAATTCTGCAACAAATTGCGGCTCGGATATTTTCAATAACTGATTAAAAGCCGCCACAATTTCTTCAGGTTTCGCATCATCGGGAAGTGACATGACTAATCTCCTTAAATCTATTTTTGCAGTTGATAGCGGTAAAGTTTCTGTTTCGCCAATTAAGGTGAATGCAGCCCAAGCTATGGGACTCGGAAATCGAGCTTTTGTGGTTAGCATAGCACACCGCAAAGCCGCTGCTCGATTGTCGCCCCGTGCTAAATTTTGGTAGAATTCAGTCATTAGCAATTTAGCAGCTATCGCGCCCATATTCCACAGGGAAACGATGATGCTGGGGACTCCCGCGAGGATGAAGCAACGCGATAATCCGACAACTCCATCTCCCGTGATTCTACCATGCCCGGTGCTGCACGCGCTTAAAACTACGAGTTCGGAGTCGAGTTTTAATCGCAGGATTTCTGCGGCGTTAAGTGCGCCGTCGTCGGTGTCTCCTGATGGTGCTAAAATAATCACGCCCGGAATGCCGAAACCTTGGAAATCGTCGAGGAGTCCGTGGGCGGATAAATGGACGATGCGCGTGTTTAGCATCCTGTCTAAAATGACGACTTTTGTGGCATTGTCTCCGGTAATTGCTTGGGTTTGTAAAGTGGCGGCGATGGCTTCGGCGGCTTCTTTTGCTCTGGAGAGTTGTCGAAGCTTGAATTTTGGGTGAATGGTTGGATCGCCGACAATTAGGGCGGCTTGTCTCAATCCTCGCACTCGGTTTTGATGTTCGCGGGTGAGTTCTAATACTTGGATGGATGGGGCGGTGAGGATGGTATGATCTTCGATTAGGTAGCGGTTGTTGCTATCTTGCAAGGCGACAAAAGGAACTAAAAATAAGTCGTAGTGGGGGATAAAGATGATCGGGGAATTAACATCGGTGGGTAGCAAGTCGATGATGGGTTCGATCAGGATTTGATGGAGGATTTGCAGGGGAAAACGGCCTGTTTCGTCTCGTTTGTACTCTTTTTCTAGTTTAATTTTGTTGCCTTCGTCGTCGGTTTCCTTGCTGCCGATGGAGACGCGGGTTTTGAGGATAATTTGTTTGAGGGTTTGGTTTTGTTGGTTGAGGGGTTCGAGGTTGGCGGCGCGATGGGTGATGTTGCCGTTTGGTTGGATTACCCAGATGTAAATTTCTGAATAGACAATAGAATATTCAACTATTGTGGAGTTTCTGTCGCGGGCGATTTGTTGGATTTTGGGAATTGATAACCCCCCCAACCCCCCCTTGGTAAGGGGGGACTTATCTACTTCCCCC
>DMYK01000187.1 GCA_003483675.1 Microcoleaceae cyanobacterium UBA11344 | reverse complement strand
TCGAGCGGTTGATGGCAGTGCTTGCCATCGGAAATTTAAGCCTAGTATTATTTGACATTAGTTACATCCCTTGGCGAGATTTCTACTTCCGGCAACTGCCAGTCCTTACCCAAATATACGATCCATTTAAAGGAATTAAACCTCACCGAGACACCCAGAAATATCTAGAAACCTTAGAGGACTTAAAAAATCAAGTAGTGCAAACAGGCTTGCCCTCTCCCCAAGTAGCAGCTAAATTGCAGGAAATAGACAATCTCAGCGCGAAAATGATCGACGAAGACCCCTTTCGAGTAGCATCAAAAAGCGGTAGCCTCGAAAAAATCAAAGACCGGATCCGCGATCGCATTCCGAGCCCACAAGACTCCGCCAAACAATCATTCCAAACATTCTGGAGCCAAGACTACTTAAACAAACAAGGCTGGCAAAAAGAAATCAATTGGTTTGAGCGCAAAATCAAGCCATTAATCGCCATCAACTATTTCCGCGAAATCGGAGAAAACGGGGAATTCATCGACAATTTTTGGGTAATTGACCTGCCATTTATTGCCATATTTGCGATCGAATTTCTAGCCCGCACCTACTGGATCAGCCGCCACCACCGCAGCATCACATGGCGGCAAGCCCTGCTCTGGCGATGGTACGACATCTTGATGCTCCTCCCATTCTGGCGGTTATCGCGAGTATTAACTGTCACCATCCGCATCCACCAAGCAAAAATGCCCGATCTCCAACCCATACGCAGTCAAATCAGCCGAGGTTTCGTTGCCAACTTCGCCCAAGAATTAACCGAAGTCGTAGTAATTCAACTGATCAACCAGATGCAACAATCCATTAGCAGCGGCGAACTAGCAAAGCAACTTTTCCAATCTCAAAAACAGCGATATTTAGACATTAATAATATCAACGAAATAGAAGCGATCACCACCCATTTAGTTCAAATCACCGTTTACAAAGTCCTCCCTCAACTCCAGCCAGACCTAGAAGCTCTCCTCCGCTACAATATAGAAATCTTTCTCAAACAATCCCCCCTCTATCAAGGATTCCAGCAAGTACCCGGACTCGGAAACCTGCCCGCACAGCTAGCAGAGCAATTAGTTGCAGAACTGTCAAAATTAGCCACCCTCGGCCCGCAAAATGCCTACGAAGCCTTCAAAATCGCTAGCGAAGATCCCAAAGGCATCCAACTCTCAAACCAGCTAGTCCAACATTTCGGGCAAGCTTTAGGAGCTGAACTCCAACAGCAGCAAACCTGGCAAGAAATACAACTACTACTGTGCGACTTCCTAGAAGAGTTCAAAATCAACTACATCCAGCGGTTGAGCGAGGAAGACTTCGAGAAAATTTTAGAACAAGCTAAACAACTGCAACAGATAGCCCCGCGTTAGGAAGCAGTCATTAGTTATTAGTTATTAGTTATTTGTTATTAGTTATTTGTGAGTTGCTCCCAATAACGAATGATCCGTTACCAATAACCGATGCCCCAGACGATGGCGGCCCCAGGCGATGGCGGCCCCACTCTCCCCTCCGGGAATGGGCGAGCTCCGAAGGCGGTTTGTCACTGGGCGGGCGATCGAGCTAGACTGAGAACTGAGGTGAACTTCGATCGAAGGGAGCCCTCAAACTTCTTGGAAGAAATTGTTTCACCTAGGAGTGGGTCAAGCCCACTTTTTTTGTTGCATTAGTCGCAGACAAAAGGCTTAGAGCATCATACTTGCAAGTTCAAGACTAGGGTGACAGTGACGCAACAGCGTCATCCGCAGCGCTCCTTCCGGCCGGCCTAGGTAGAAGGCTCTGATGTAGAAAGCAGAATTTCAACCCCACAAGCTCATCCTCGGGCTTGAAAATCTGACATCTTTTTCTTGATTACACACATAAATTTGAGGGTTCGTACCCTCAAATCTTGCGGTCAACAACCAGCTCAAAGCAAAGCAATTTCAACACCTGATTTTTCCTTGCCCGTATCCGAGTTCAGGAGTTTTAACTTAAGTATTTGATATGACTCATCCCCTAATCCCACAAATCATTGACTTAGCTACCCCCGTTGCGGAAACACTGGGATTGGAAGTAGTGGGAGCAGTGTTTCACACCAACCAAAATCCACCCGTCTTACGGGTAGATATTCGCAACCTCCAGCAAGACACCGGTTTAGCCGACTGCGAGCGGATGAGCACAGCCCTCGAAGCCGAATTAGAGGTAGCCGACATCATACCCGACGCCTACGTGCTAGAGATTTCCAGTCCCGGTATATCCCGATTGCTCAGCAGCGATCGAGAATTCATTACCTTTAAAGGTTTCCCCGTGACAGTCAAAGCCGCCGAACCGGATTCGCGAATCAAAGAGTGGAAAGGACAACTTGTCTGTCGCGATGAAACAACAGTTTATCTCAATCAAAAAGGGCGACAGATTAAAATTCCCCGCCCTCAGATTGCCCAAGTAGAACTAGACGAAGGAAAGGAGATGTAAAAGGAAGTTTTGAGTCTTGAGTTCTACTAATCCCTCATCACTCATAATTTACCCTCGGCAATTGCCGATGACCGATGCCCCATGACCGATGCCCTGTTTGGCCGATTACCCAATTACAAAAAGGAGTGTTTTATATGTCAATGGTTCCTCTGCCCGGACTAAAAGAAATGGTCGAAGGCATTAGCAAAGAGCGGAATTTACCCAGACACGCCGTCCAAGCTGCCTTGCGAGAAGCCCTGCTCAA
>DMYK01000025.1:7234-8315 GCA_003483675.1 Microcoleaceae cyanobacterium UBA11344 | reverse complement strand
GCCATTTGTACTAAAGTCTCTTGCGGCACTCCCATTTGAGCGGATTTGAAGACAATATAACCTGCAAAAATTGAGCCGAGCAAATCGCCGCCGCCCGGTATAAGTCCCAAGATTGGATCGAGTCCAATCCGGTATTTTGTGCCGGGAATGGGAATTGCATTGTCTAGTAAATGGCTGATGCGGCGGAGTCGGCGCAAGGATGCAACATGGGATTTGCTGAGAGTATTTGTGGAGGAATTTTGTATAGGAGAACGAGACATTTAGATGACTCCTGATTGCGATATAATATTGATTGCGGTGACATCCTTTCGGTTCTATAAATAATTTGTAGGGTGCGTCGCTACCAGATGTTCTATCTTTCCTTACAGATTATAGAAGGCGACGCACCTTACTATTAGAGAAACCCGGCTTCTCTTCAAAACCGGGTTTCCTACTTCTAGCTAATTTGTAGGGTGCGTCGCTGTTCCATGTTCAATGGAACTTACAGATTGACTCTGAAAGCGACGCACCTTAGTATTGCCTTCTATTTGCCTTCTGTGAAGTCGGCGTCAATCACGTCGTCACCACCAACCGTGGAGCCGCCAGTCGAGCCGCCAGTCGAGCCGCCAGGGCCGTCAGTCGGGCCGCCTGCTTGCTGGTACAGGTTGCTGCTGACAGCGTAGAATGCTTGCTGCAACTCTGTTGTCAAGGTTTTGATGCGATCGTCGTCTTCTTTGTCGATCGCCTCGCGCAAGTCTTTGAGTAGCCCTTCAATCTTAGTTTTGTCAGCAGGGGGAACTTTATCACCCAATTCTGCCAACTGCTTCTCGATTTGATAGGCTTGAGAATCAGCTTGGTTTTTGCGATCGATCCGTTCGCGACGCTCTTTGTCAGCAGTCGCATTCGATTCGGCTTCCCTCACCATGCGCTCGACTTCATTGCTGGGCAAAGTAGAAGCACCAGTAATACTAATAGATTGCACCTTGCCAGTACCTTTATCCTTAGCAGCTACATTCAAAATACCGTTAGCATCGATATCGAAAGTAACTTCAATTTGAGGTACGCCACGAGGTGCTGGTGGCACTCCATCTAAGCGGAAAGT
>DMYK01000025.1:0-7195 GCA_003483675.1 Microcoleaceae cyanobacterium UBA11344 | reverse complement strand
GTTTGGCCGTCTACAGCAGTCGAGAAAGTTTCCGACTTCTTAGTAGGAATAGTGGTGTTGCGGGGAATAATTTTGGTCATCACGCCGCCCAAGGTTTCGACGCCGAGAGACAGCGGAGTCACGTCTAGCAACAGGATGTCTTTGACTTCGCCTGAGAGCACGCCAGCTTGAATTGCTGCACCGACTGCTACCACTTCATCCGGGTTTACCGTTTGGTTGGGGTCTTTGCCGAGGATTTTTTTGACCAGTTCTTGCACGGCTGGAATGCGTGTAGAACCACCAACTAAGACAACTTCATTAATTGCAGATTTGTCTAATTTGGCATCGCGAATCGCGTTTTCTACCGGGATGCGAGAGCGATCGATCAAATCCGAGCACAGTTCTTCAAACTTGCCCCGCGTCAAAGTCGTGTCCAAGTGTTTTGGGCCGTCTTGAGTCGCAGTAATAAACGGCAAGTTGATTTCTGCTTGGGTAACGCTCGACAGTTCAATCTTGGCTTTTTCCGCTGCTTCCGTCAGGCGTTGCAATGCTTGTTTGTCTTTGCGGAGGTCAATTCCTTCGGCTCTTTGGAATTCATTAGCAATGAAATCAACAATTTTTTTGTCGAAGTCGTCACCGCCGAGGTGAGTGTCTCCAGAAGTTGCCAACACTTCAAATACGCCGTCGCCAACTTCGAGAATCGATACGTCGAAGGTGCCGCCACCTAAGTCAAATACGAGGATGGTTTCGTTGCTCTTTTTATCTAATCCGTAAGCTAAAGCTGCTGCTGTAGGTTCGTTAATAATCCGCAGAACTTCAATACCGGCAATTTTTCCAGCGTCTTTAGTCGCTTGTCGCTGGGAGTCATTGAAGTAAGCGGGAACAGTAATTACCGCTTGGGTAACAGTTTCGCCGAGGTATTTGCTGGCGTCTTCTACGAGTTTGCGGAGGACTTGGGCGGAAATTTCTTCAGGGGCAAATTGCTTGCCGCGGGCGGGACAGTCGAGTTTGAGGCTGTTGCCGACTTTGAGGACTTTGTATGAAACTTCAGTGGTTTCGTGGGTTACTTCATCAACGCGGCGGCCGATAAACCGTTTTACTGAATAAAAGGTGTTTTCGGCGTTCATCACGGCTTGACGCTTGGCGATTTGTCCGACGAGTTGATCACCATTTTTGGCAAATGCGACTACGGAAGGTGTGGTGCGACCCCCTTCGGCGTTGGCTATGACGGTGGGTTTGCCGCCTTCCATAACTGCGACGCAGGAGTTTGTCGTACCAAGGTCAATTCCAACTACTTTTCCCATAGGGGTGTTCCGGCTCCAATCTCTACAAAATTTTGGTTTTCTATCTGTGTGATAGTCTGGTTATTCAGGACTGCGATTTCACCTGGGGGGGTGTACGGGTAGTGAGTCCAGCTTTAATACAGTCTTCGATAGGGTGCTGATCTCTATACTGCGGGCGGTTAGACCTTGGGATGCAGGCGTGTTTACCGAACCTGTGAGGGGACGGTTGCATCACATGATGCTTGCACCGCTATAATTTTCGACTGCTTTTCTTTACTCTTCCTAATGTACGGGGTTCGATCGATTCGGGTATTGTGGCAAACCGTATACGTTGTGTTGTATTTGCCGTCTTTATTGTATAATTTTTGTTTGGTGGCTAGGGGCGATCGATCTTTTGGCTGCAAAATATAAGTAAAAATTATAAATTATAGTTATGTTTAAGTAGCTGTTGGATTGGAGGGATTCACAGTTGCTGCCTGTTTGATTGTGTTCATCAGCATAAAAAGTGAAAGGGCAGTTTCCTGACATTCTAAAAAACCAAACTTCTGGTAAAATTCTTTTGCATTCTCGTCTATGGCATCAACTCTGACACCGTAAACTCCTACTATTTCGGATACATCTATTGCTCTAGCAAGGGCGTGAAATAATAGTTGTTTGCCAAGTCCTCTACCCTGCATTGAGCAATCGACTGCAAGTTTAGCAATTAGTATAGCTGGAATAGGATATCTGGGCAGCCTCTCTCGGAGGTTGGCTGGCAAGTCTTCGCGTTCAAGTACACCTGCACAACAAGAATAATAGCCAACTATCTGACTACCTTCAGGCGAAAAAGCAACAAAAGTTTTGGCAATCCCATCTAGATCGTTTTTCTGGGCGTACTGTTTTAAGTACCTATCTAATTCTGGATTTCCAGAATTAAATGGGTCTTTTTTGAGACTGCTTGTACTGCGTCCTATTCTATCTATCGGAGAAATAATGAAGTCCACAATTTATTCTTTGTTTGAGTTGCCATAGTCTTGAAATAATTTAATCAGAGCTTCATTAGGGGGAGGTGGATCTAACATCATGTCTAACAAAAAATCCCAGTCGCGCACGGACAGCTTCAAAACAGGGTTGCCAAAGGCTGCTGGCCCGTTAATCGTAGCATCTGCTTCGGCAATGAATTCGTCGAGGATGAATAGGTAAGCCCACCAAGAGAGTCTGGCTTCTGTACTGGTTTGGGTTTTGACGAGCGATCGCATTTTGCTATTTCTCCCGCTGCTAATATGGCTTGGCTATGATTATTTTAACTCAAAAATAGTCCTGGACGCGCCAGTAGTCAGAAACCGGGTTTTTTACAAAAATACTGCACTTGAGCCTTGAAAACTGGTAAAAAACCCGGTTTCTTTGGTTTTGATGCGTAAGTCCGAATCAATTCACTATTGACCAATCAGCAGAGCACAGGGAAAGTAATTGAGAGCTTCACCGATTGCGAGTTTACCGTTACTTTCTACCATCTGATTTGTAATTGCATCTTGCCAAACCGACGGCATTTCCTCCGACAATTCCAGCTTAGTATCTTGCCAGACTTTTTTGCCGATCGGCATTTCTTCCGGCTTGATGATGCCAGTCAAAAACCGGGGAGCAATGATAATAACTGTAGTATATTCGTAGGTTCTGGCAAAGGCGACAATATTCTCTTTAAATGTACCAACTACTTCCAGTGGCTGATAATTACCTGATCGAAAAACTTGCAGGTATTGTTTTCTCGCTTCGAGAACTCTGGCAGTCAGAAACAACTTAATTCTAGCATCTTCTCTCGTCAATGTCAACTCTTCAATCAGTTGCAAAATATCAGTTTGAGCTTGCTCTTTAATCTCCCGTAACACCTCGATTCTGCGCTCAAAATCAACGGGACGGCGGTTATCTGGATCGACATGGCTTAAATCCCAAAATTCCGTACCTTGATAAATGTCTGGCACACCAGGGGCCGTGATTTTCAGCAGTGTTTGAGATAAAGAATTGAAAATTCCGTAATGAGCTACTTTTTTCCAGAAAGGCGTGAATTTCTTAAGGAACTGATTTTGTTCACCAGGTTCGAGAACATGATCGACAAAAGTCATAAAACCATTCTCGTAGTCGTTATCCGGTCTCAGCCAAGCAGTGTGAACTTTCGCTTCGCGGACGGCTTTAATGGCATAATTTTTCAGGCGCTCAATAAAGTCAGTATTTGCGATTTCCTCAAAAGGCAAAGTGCCAATTAAGGTTTGGTAAAAGAAGTATTCGTCATTAGTATCGGGAACCATTCGATTTAGTAAGTTGACTTTTTTGGCAGAATTAAACTCTCTCCAAGACTTGACTTGCTGTTCCCATTCATCGGGGATTTCTGACAGTACATTAATGCGAGCGCGGACATCTTCACCACGTTTGGTATCGTGGGTAGCTGTAGCATTCATTTTGTGAGGCCAAACAGCTTGCTGATGTTGGTTGAATTCGTGAAAGTCGGTCAGCGAAACGCCGAATTGACCGGGGTTTCCTCCCACTTCGTTGAGCGATAAAAGTCTGTAGTAGACGTAGAAAAGCGTGTCTTCAATGCCTTTTGCCATCAAAGGGCCTGTCAACTGCTGGAGTTTCATGACGAAGTGCCTGCGCTGCTTTTTTTGTTCGGCTGTTAATGTTTCTTCTTCTGACAGCAAGAGCACTGTTTCGATAAATTTAAGTTCTTTGAGCAGGAGCGGTACTTGTTCTTTTGCTTTGGCGATCGCATATTTGACGTAAATGCGATCGGACTCTCTCAAGCCTTCTTGATTAATGTAAGTTCGGTAAACTGGAAAAATCGTCAAAATTGCTGCTAATGCTTTTTCCAATCCGGGGCGAGTAAAGTCATTTCCCTGGCGAGATTGACCAGATATATTTTTCAAAAGTTGAGCTAGATTGTCTACATCTCCCGCCAAATTCTTCTCAAGAATTAGCCTTTTTTTATCTAAAAACAACTGTTCATATGGGACGCTCAGACGAGTAAATCTGTGATAGATCTCGCTAAATTGCTGTTCGCGATCGCACCGACAAAAAACGCCGTTTACGTAATTCAAAAAGTCGTAACCACTTGTTCCCTCAATCGGCCAATATGACGGCAAATCTTCTTTGTGTTCGAGAATTTTTTCAACCGTGATGTAAATATCTCCGGTTTGATGCCTGAGCCGTTTTAAATATTCTGTGGGATCGTAAAGTCCGTCGATATGGTCAATTCTCAATCCCGTAAATTTTCCCTCTGCAATCAAGTCGAATATCAGAGCATGATTTTTATTAAAAACTTTAATATCTTCGACTTTTACCGAAATTAGTTCGTTGATAGTAAAAAATCTTCGGTAGTTAATTTCTTCTGCACCCACTTTCCAAAAAGCCAGACGGTAAAACTGCTCGGACAGCAAATCATCCAGTAGGTTAAAGCTTTCAGAATTGCCCTTTTCTCCGTTAAAAACCTTGATATTTTCATCGATGAATTCCTGAACAATCGGATTTTGATTGTACAGTTCCCAAAGCAGTGCTTTGACAAAGGCTATCTGGTCATATCTTTCTTGGCCTTTGGTTTCTGAAGGAGTATTTTTGATTAGATAAAGAATGCCCAAAAACTTGATAAAATCTGGATGACGCCTGCCTAATTCCCGGCCTAAATGTCCCAAATGATGACTGATAAAATTCGCGTAGGATTCGATTTTGACTGGCAATTTTAAGCTGTAGTAATTGATACTCAACCCAATTTCGCTGTATTTCAATTGAATCTCGCCATTTTCTAGACACTCTCCATAAAAATTGCCCAGCAGCGGAGCCAGCACTCGACCTCTGAGATTTTTGTAAGCGTGATTCCATTCAATATCGAAGTAATCGAAATAGTCGGAATCTGGCCCTTGTTCCAATACGTCTAACAGCAACAAGTTTTGAGTGTCGTAAGCCATGTGATTGGGGACAATATCTTGTAACCATCCCATTTTTTTGTTCTGGATTTCGTCTGTGAGTGCTTCAAAGTCTTCTGAGGTTCCCAATTCGGGATTGAGTTGATTTGAGTCAACTACATCGTAGCCGTGGGTGCTTCCTTTTCTGGCTTTAAATATGGGTGAAGCGTACAAATCAGTAACGCCTAATTCTTCTAGATAGCTAAGGATTTGTCTGGCGGCTTGAAAGTTAAAACCTGCATGAAATTGAATTCGATAAGTTGCTGTGGGAATTCGCATCATGTTAATTTTACTCCTAATTAGTTTTTTGGTTTTTCTGTTTTAAAGAGGACTTACGCACTCAAGGGCGGTGTTGCAAGGGTTTGAGATTCTTCGCGACCCTCAGAATGACATCATTACATTGAAATTCATCCAGGACTATTAAAGAGGAGGCAGAGCCTCCCGTTTTAGTATAATTCATAGAGTGCAAAACTCTGCGGTTTGACGGTCAATTCTTGCTCTGAAGTTATCTTTTCAGGCAAGGTTGAACCTGCACCCATCCATTTTGCATCAACAGAGTCTAAAATCTTTTTCCAATTGCCTTGAGGAAGTGCAGCGGTAAAATCGACCTGTTGTTTGTTGAAGTTTAGAATGCAGAATATCTGACTGTCATCTGTCCAGCGACGTAGAAATAAGATTTTTTCTGCTTCGATGCTGGACACTTCTAGGCTGGTTTTATCCAGTTTTTTAAGGGCTGGTATTGTGCGCCGCAGTTGAATTAAATGTTGGTGCCATTCCCAGAGGATTTTATGTTTGCCTTCTCTTGGTTTTTCCCAATTTAACTTGCACTTTTGGAAACTCTCAGGACTCTGGGGGTCTTGAAATTCGCCTCGGCCTTCAAAGATTTTAAATTCTTGTTGTTTGTCTTTGCGGATAGCTTCTATTAAGTTTTCGTCTGAGTGGGAAACGAAGTACAAAAACGGTGCTGATTCTCCGTATTCTTCTCCCATAAATAGAAAGGGAATGTAGGGAGAAATTAAGACAGTGCCTGCGGCAAGTTTGAGTCCTTCAAAGTCTACTATTTTTGACAGTCTGTCTCCCAAAATGCGGTTGCCGATTTGGTCGTGGGTTTGGGAAAATACGACGAATTGATGGGCTGGTTGATCCTGGGCAGAATTGCCGTGTTTTCGCTTTCTGTCGGGGGCGTATTGACCGGAGTAAACAAAGCTTTCTTTGAAGGCTTTTTCTAAGTGTTCGCACTTGCCGAAGTCTTGGTAGTATCGGTCATTTTCTCCGGTGAGTAGTGCGTGCAGTGCGTGGTGGAAATCGTCGCACCACTGGGCGTCTAGTCCGAAACCGCCGAGTTCTTTCGATCGCAAAACGCGGACATCATTTAAGTCACTTTCTGCTATTAGATAAAGTTGCCTTCCTAGCTGTTGAGAAATGTCGCAGGTTGCATCGGTTAGTTCTTGCAAAAACGGTCTGGCACTTACTTCAAATATTGCTTGAATTGCGTCGAGTCTCAGGCCGTCGATGTGATAGTCTCGAAACCAGTACAGGGCGTTTTCAATAAAGTAGTTGCGGACTTCATCGCTGTATTCGTCGTCGAAGTTGAGGGGATCTCCCCAAATTGATCCATATTTTGATGTAAAGTAAGGAGCAAATTGACTGAGATAGTTTCCTTCGGGGCCGAGGTGGTTGAAAACTACATCAAGAATTACTGAGATGCCTTGTTTGTGGCAGGCGTTGATGAGTTTTTTGAAGCCTTCGGGACCGCCGTAGGAGTTCTGGACGGCGTAGGGATATACGCCGTCGTAGCCCCAGTTTCGCTCGCCGGGAAATTGAGCGACTGGCATGATTTCTATGGCGTTTATTCCCAGTTTTTTGAGTTGGTTGAGTTGGGGAATTATTGCTTCAAATGTTCCTGCTTGGGTGAAGGTTCCGACGTGTAATTCATAGATGATCGTTTCTGCTATGGCTACGCCTTGCCAGTCTGTGTCTGTCCAGGTAAAGGCGTTTTCATCT
>DMYK01000085.1:6865-7038 GCA_003483675.1 Microcoleaceae cyanobacterium UBA11344 | reverse complement strand
TCGCTGGTAGGAAGTAAAGAAGTAGGATTAACTTGTAAAGCAGCAAATTCAGCATCAGTTAATCCTAAACTACTTCTGGCTTGTTCCCGTGTTACGGGGGAAAAACCAAATATATTTGGTACATTAACTGTAACTTGTCCTCCCCTAGCTGTGCGAGCGTTGGCTGTAATATC
>DMYK01000085.1:6304-6798 GCA_003483675.1 Microcoleaceae cyanobacterium UBA11344 | reverse complement strand
CGCCGCAACTGGATGCTTTGTGCTTGTAGGTTAATATTTGCTCCCGTACCAGAGACAGTTGTGCCGTCAATACGGCTTTTGTTGTCCAGGGAAATTGCATCTGCTACAACATTGATATTACCAGCCCGTCCCGTTCCCTTAGCCTGAACCGTCACCGTAGCTCCATCTCGGATACTCAATTGACGGGTATTTAGATTCACCGAACCAGCATTCGCTGTAGCATCGGCATTATTACCAAACACCTTGCCAACAGAAGCATCAATTTCACTGACAAATAGACCTTTATTGGCACTACCAACTACTTCGATGCGATCGGCATTAATCGTAATATCCCCCACATTTCCCACACCCAAAGAACTCGTAGAAACTATTCCCCCATCCCGCACAGTCAACCTCGGCGTATCAACACGAATATTTCCACCACGACTAGAACTCAAAGTTGCAGAGGAAAATGCACTAGCATTTTGATTCCCGCTGGTCAAAAGTTGAGAAAT
>DMYK01000085.1:4973-6127 GCA_003483675.1 Microcoleaceae cyanobacterium UBA11344 | reverse complement strand
ACAGCAGTTCTCGGCCCAGAGTTGGACAATTCTACTGATTCCGCAGCTTTAACATTGATATTCCCCGATCGCCCATTACTGTAACTCGTACTACCAAGCAGAGAACCATCGCGCATAATTAATCGTTGAACATCCAGGTTGATGCTTCCTCCTGTACCGGTACTATCTTTAGCTGTGGCGTTGTTAATTCCAGATCCTACCATCTCAAAAGTATTGGCACGGATGTTTAGATTGCCGCCAGTTCCAGCACCAAGGGTGATGCCGCTACCTGTTGCGCCATTAAGCATCAGCAGGTGTCCGGTATCAATGGTAATACTTCCCCCAGAACCCGCGCCAGAAGTACCATTAAAAAAAACAAATTGCGGGTCAAAAGGATCTACGATTCCTGATATTAAATATTTAATTACAACCTGTTGATAACCTTCTACACCAAGTCCGCTTATTTCTACTGAATCAGTAGCACGGATGTTGATTTTTCCCCCTGCACCATCTCCCAGGGTGAACGTAGAAAGTTTTGCTCCATCCCGTATTTGAAAATTGTTGGCATTGATATCAATACCTCTACTATCAATATTTCCCAGTGTTAGTCCATAAATTCGGGAACCGCTGAGGGTGACGTTTCCACCTCTGATATCAACTTTGCCACCTCCGACTCCGCTGGTGTTAATCTGGCTACCTGCGGATATATTGATATTTCCAAAGTTTTGAATTTTGTCATAGTTTAAAGTTAGACCTAACGGCGTTTGTGCAAAATTAACTAAACCTGGACTCGCAACACTACCGAGGATAATTTGTCCGCCGTTAGCTGTTAAATTGCCACTGTTAATTTGGATATCGCCACCAACTAAGGCTAATGTTTGACCGGAGTCTACTGCTAAACCCACTTGATTGGTAATCGGAATTGGTCTCGAAACTGGTGGCTGGTTTAGCTGTCCATTCGCCGTTGATTGGTTGACAATTGTACCGGGGTCTCGAAATCTCAAACCGACGGGAATATTAACAATTAATAGTGGCGCTGTTTGTGGGTTGGTGCTGCTAAATTCAAAGCCGTTATTAAATACAATACTGTCAGCAGTGGCACCTAGAAATGAGCCTCGCAAATCTAACCGAGCCTTCGGGCCGAAAACAATGCCTTTGGGGTTAATTAAAAATAA
>DMYK01000085.1:836-4915 GCA_003483675.1 Microcoleaceae cyanobacterium UBA11344 | reverse complement strand
GAAATGCCGTTAGGATTGGTAAAATAAGCTCCCCTTCCTTCACCGATGTTGAATTCTCGGAAACTGTGAAATAGATTTGAACCGCGTGTTGCGCCGCCTTTAATGCGATCGCTCGGTAAGTTATTGATTGTATCGGAAACTGTGCGCGAACTTTCGTTACCTAAACTGGTGTCTGGGATGATTTGGCCGATCGCGGGAAATGATGACATCACTAAAGCAGCAAATACTAAAGTGCAATTTAGGCTACGCATAAATAAACTCCGATTATTGATTTAACCGCAGAGATCGCAGAGGGCGCAGAGGAAGAGAAGAGAGAGTTTTAGCCAATTTAGCAATTTAAAATGGAAAGTAATTGATTCTAAAGTAGATGCCTTTTTCTTGGAAAGTTCGATCGGACGATTGAGCATTGATCAAAGGAATACCATAATCTAAACGCAGATTAAACTGATCGCCCATTTGCCACAATAGCCCGACACCCGCACCCAAAAGCTTGTCAGAATTAGGATTAGCCTTTTCTCCCGAATGATTCCAGCCTACTCCAAAATCAATAAACGGAGCAACCTGCAACAATCCTTTGACTTTCGGCACCCGCCAAACCGGGATACGCACTTCAGCTATGGCGATCGCACCATTGTCAGTTAGCAGCAAATCTTGCCGATATCCGCGCACGCTAGCCACGCCACCAATCCCGATTTGTTCGAGAGAAAGCAGGGGACGATCGGCTAGTTGAATGTCGGAACGCACAATCAGCAAGGTTTCTGGCGCTAGCAGCCGCACGTACTGAGCTTGTCCGCGCCAAGCGAGAAAACGGCTATCGGGTCCGCTATCATTCGCAGTAGCGCCCAAGAAATCGGTGCCGAGAGAGAATTGCGATCGGGCGGCGAACACTTGACTGGAACTCCGCTGCACGTATTCTTGAAAAAAGCGCACAGTAGAAACTCTCGTTTCGCCGCGCTCATTTGCTCCCGCCGAAAGCGCAAATCTTTCACCCAACAGGAATGTATTGCTTTCTTGCCGCGATAATGTTACTCCTAAAGCTAAGTTGCGATCGGGCTTTTCGACAATGGGTTGGCGGTAAGTTAATTCGTAGGTGCGCGATTTTCCCTCAATCCCAGCAGCACCAAAGGGTTCCTCAATCACATTAGTCCTAGTAGCACCCGCCGACAACCGAATTGTGCCGTTGCGGGGATTGATAGGAAAAGTATAGCTGCCGTTGAGTTCATTGCTACCATCGGTGTTAGCGTAGGATACCTCCAGCCCGTCTCCCAAACCGAGCAAATTTGTTTGGTTGATTCCCACGCCACGCCGAAAACTGCCGACGCTGGGCGATCGATTATTATCGGTAAACACTTCGCCCTGAAAGCTATCTGCTTCTTTTACCCGAACTTCTAAGCGACTGTTTTCTGGGCGGCTTCCGGCTTGCAATTCGGCTGAAATATTGGCAATTAAGGGGTCAAGTTGCAGGATTTGCAAGGCTTGTAGGAGTCGATCGCGATTTAGTGGCCGCCTGGTGGCGATTTCTAAGCGCGATCGCAGGTAATTTGAATTTAAGCGCCTGTTTCCAGTAATCTGAATTTCATCTAATCCGCCTTCGACAATCTGAATTTTCACCACCGCCCCCTGTCTGGAAAAGGTTTGGTTGGCGGGAATTACAGCGCCGGAATTGATGTATCCCGCCGCCACGTATTTTTGAGTTACGGCTGCTTCTGCTGCGATCAGTTCGGCAAAGGTGATTTCGCGCCCCGCGAAGGGTTTGGTAATTTCGGCCAGTTCGCGATCGCTAAAAGCTGTGTTGCCCTCAAATTCAAAGCGATCGACCCTAATTGTGCCCGCTAGATCGGGTCTAAATTCGCTCTCAGCGGGTGTTGGCCTTGTGGGTGGGAGGGGAGACGGCGCAGGGGGTTGCGGTGGCTCAGGAGCCGGTAATTCGGGTTCTCTTGGTTGAATTGGGTTGGGCAGTTGGCTGAGTTGGGAATCGCGATCGATTTCTGTGGGTAGGTTTTCGGTGTTGGACTCCAAATTCTCAACTGTGCTAGCAGTTGTTTTAGCAGGTTTTTCTAATAATAAAAATCCACAAATTACCATCATTACAAATAGTTTTTTGGAGCGATAAGTCATGTTAGTTATCATATTGAATGATTAGATTTAACCGCAGAGGCCGCAGAGAGCGCAGAGAAAGAGAAGAGAGATGAATAATATAGTTAACCAGGATTTGGTGTGATACCAAATCCGGTTGCGTCGGAATGATTAAACCGCGAAGACGCTAAGAGCGCGAAGGAAGAACTGCATCTTCTTCTTTCTCTTCCTTCGCGTCCGCGTGCCTCGCGGTTCATTTAATCTTACTTCGTTTGACTACTCAGCTAATCCTACCAACTTAGCGCTCAAATCCCACATCCGATCGCCTTTTTCATCATCGCGAGCTTGAGGTGAAACCTTCTGCACAAAAGACTTGCCATCTTTTTTCTGACGATTTCCCCAACTCCAATACGCGCCGGATTGCTTGTATTCAGCATCGGCAACTACCATCGCTAATCTTTCCCCCGCCAACTCCTGGGAAACATAACCTCCCGTGATATTTTTCTGGAACAATGGGAAAATTTTCTGGAATAGGGGATAGTGATTGCGGAATAGTGGCGTGTCAGCAACGCATCCCGGATACAGCGATGTGAAGGTAATCCCGGTGGATTCATGAAAGCGCCGATGCAATTCTCGCATTGTCAGCACGTTGCAAACTTTGCTGTCTTTGTAAGCTTTGACGGGTTCAAACTTCTTGCCGTCAACCATCGAAACAGGCTCTTTAAAACCCGCTTCAAAGCCCTCAAACTTGCCTAAATCCGGCCGTGGCGGAATCTTTCCACCCAACTCATCTGGATTGTGAGTCACGGTTCCCAAAATCACCATCCTCGCATCCGCATAGTAGGAAGGCTTCATATTCTCCATCATTAAATTGCACAGCAGGAAATGACCTAGGTGATTAGTAGTCATCGTTAACTCAAATCCCTCTGGGCTGCGCAGGGGCTCCTTAATTAAAGGCATATAGATGGCGGCGTTACACACCAAAGCGTCCAGGGGTCTGCCACTTGCCTTAAATTCCCTAGCAAACCGTCGCACGCTCTCTAAATCGCCTAAGTCTATCTGCATGATGGAGTAGCTACCCTGGGGGATTTCTAACTCTTGGGCTGCGTCTCCGGCTTTTCGCACATCCCGACAAGCCATGACTACGTGCCATCCCTTGTCTGCCAGGGCTTTCGCGCCGTACAAACCTACGCCGGAGGAGGCACCGGTGATGATAACTGTTGACTTGTGATTTTGTGCCATTATTTCAAAACTCGATCGCGATTGATGATTTTTAGGCACTCAAAACTCTGAGCTAACAGCTCTAATTTTTTGAAGTACCCTATGCTATTAGGATATGGGGAAACGTTCTCGATCTCAACTGACTGGGGTTAAAAGGGCGTGTCTGCTTTTAGGTGTAGCCTTTCTCCTAACTGCGGATGTTCAAAGGAAATTTCCCTCGCGTGTAAGTGTAACCGCATTGCATCGCCACTACATCCGTAAAGTCGATCGCCCAAAATCGGTATTCCCAATCCTCTCACATCCGCTGCATGAACTCTCAATTGATGGGTACGCCCGGTTAATGGCAAAAATTCGATGCGATCGCAATTTCTTTCTCTCCCAATCACCTGAAACTCTGTCACACTGGGTTTTCCACGCTCAAAATTGACTTCCTGAATCGGTCGATTTTCGGGATCGCCCCACAGTGGAAGTTCGATGGACCCAACTTTAATATTTACCACACCGGAAAGTACCGCTTCATAAACTTTGTGAACCTGCTTTTGTTCAAATTGCAAACTCAACTTTTTCTGGGTTTCTTTGTCCTTAGCTAATAGCAAAATTCCCGATGTTTCCCCATCTAAACGATGCAACGCAGTAATTTCTAAGCCATCTGGTAATAAATTTTGCAACCGACTTAGAACGCTATCTTGATTTCTCAAATAACGACCTGGTACTGATAGTAATCCTGAAGGTTTATTGACGGCAATTAACCATTGATCTTCATAAATAATCGGGAGCATTTT
>DMYK01000085.1:0-790 GCA_003483675.1 Microcoleaceae cyanobacterium UBA11344 | reverse complement strand
GCCCGCCTTCTATCTCGTTTTCAGGCTCTGCTGATTGGTAACAACTTAAGACTGAAACCAATAAAGATCGCTTTTCGTCGAGTCTAGATCCCCCTAAATCCCCCTTCTTAAGGGGGACTTTGAGAATATTTCTTGTCCCCCCCTTATTAAGGGGGGTTAGGGGGGATCTAGACTTCAATACAAACAAGGGATACAGCCGACTTATCTCATTCCCAGGCTCTGCCTGGGAATCCAGAACAAGAGGCTCATCCTCGCAATCATTAACATCATTAGAAACCATCGGATTTTGAGATAATCCTGATAGCAAAAACCCCATCAATGGCTGACATCGATCGGCACAAGCACCATAAAACTCACCCTGAACTTTGTCCCCCGATGATGGCCCCCACCAAAACTCAGCCATTCCCAGCGGTTTGAGATTATTTAAAGCCGCACAGTGGAGCAATTTGGGCGCGCAACAATCGCCGGTTCCTGTTGGTATAGCACCGCTGGGCATCAATTGCTGGAGCGATCGCGATTTACCCAAAAAATTCACCATAGTATAAGCCTCGTGCATCTGGGTTTGAAGTTCGCGAGACAGTTCTTTTCGCTTTTGTTTCAGTTCCCGAATTCCTGCATCCGCAGCTTCAATTAATTGTTTAAGCGGCTGCAAAGTTTCATCCCGGTTTCGCTTAAATTGCCTGCGCTCAATTCCCAACAATCGACTTTCTTGATTAAGTTGTTCTAGAGCTATTTCCAGTGTTTCTCCTACCAGAGTTTTGGATAGTAACTGGCGTTTTTCATCTCGTTG
>DMYK01000065.1:6456-10507 GCA_003483675.1 Microcoleaceae cyanobacterium UBA11344 | reverse complement strand
TATCGCGGATGTATTTAACTACTTCCAATCCTGCCTCTTCCGTTTCCATAACTACATCGAGCAAAATCAATGCTATGTCCTGGTTATCTTTGATTATTTCTTTGGCTTCCTTGCCTGAGTAAGCGCTGATAAAATTTATGAATTTATTTTCAAATTTAAAGTCTTGTAATGCCAGTTTTGTAATCTTGTGAATCTCGATCTCGTCGTCTACAATTAATACTTTCCAACTGGATTCTATCTGTTCTTCTTCCAGGGGATCTTCTTCGATAAATATTAATTCTTCGTCTTCAGCATCGAAGATTTTTTTACTAGCTTCTGACATTTTTTTCTCCTAAATATTATTATTAACGCTAGTATAATAACTAATTCCCAATTTGAGCGGGAAATTTAATCAAAAATTTTGTGCCCTGACCTAGTTGACTTTGGCATTTAATTGTGCCTTGAAGTTTTTGATTTACGAGATTGTAAATAATGTGCAATCCCAATCCAGTGCCGCCCTGACCTCTTTTGGTAGTAAAGAAAGGTTCAAAAATTTTACTGAGATTTTCTGGGGTAATGCCTTTGCCATTATCGGCATATTGAAATACTAACAGCTCGCCATCTAGTTGAAAATCAAAGGTGAGAACTCCTTCGTCGTTTGGCTCATAAGCGTGAATTAGGGAGTTGATCACCAGATTTGTCACAATTTGATAGAACAGGCCTGGGTAACTGTCCAGGACAATATTTTCATCGCAATTAACCTCTACTTTGTGTTTAGTTGTTCTCAGTTTGGCTGTTAAGGATGTCAAAATTTCCTCGAGATATTTTTTCACTGGAAAAGTCCGTTTTAACTCACTTGACTGATCGACTGCCACTTCTTTAAAACTGTGGATCAAGTCGGCCGCCCGCGTGAGGTTAGCCAATATCATATTACTGCTTTGCATCGTGATATCCAGAAATTTTTCTAACTCCGAGCGTTTAATTTGACCGTTGCTGTAAATCTCGCAGAATTTTGTGACTTTTTCAGCTAGCAGCGAGGCGGCGGCGATGCCAATGCCGATCGGAGTATTGATTTCGTGGGCAACACCTGCAACTAACCCGCCGAGGGCTGCCATTTTTTCCGATTCTACCAGTTGATTTTGGGTAGATTTTAGGTCTTCTAAAGTTTGGGATAGTTCGGAGGTACGCTGTTGTACTAACTCTTCGAGATTCTGATTAAATTGCTGCAAATTATTGTGATCAATATTAGTTGGAATGGAGACAGAAGTTAGCCACTGCTGGTATTTTGATTCTAAATGCGCTGCTTGGGCTTTGGCATCACAGCGCTGATAGCAAGAGTGCGATTCTGTCAAGTAAATTTTGGCAATTTTTGCTCTTCCTATGGATAGATAAAATGCTCCTGCTAATTCTGCTGCTAATCCTTGTTCGTGGATGTTTTCGTTGTCTTGCGCTCCTTGAATTGCCCGATCGTAATATTCCATTGCTTCCAGAATATTGCCCGTCACTCGCGCTTTTTCTGCTGCTACTAAGTCGTCGTGCTGATAATTCATGGCTCAAAAAGTCCTTTATTATGCAGTTTATTTTGATTTTTTTTGGGCATCAAAATATTCTCAATTTCCAACAGGAAGATTATTGAATCTCCCCATAGCTCAGGGAAATTATGGGGAGATTACTCCTACAAAAAACTAGAGATAGATGCTCTGCGGAATTCCTAATCTACATTCTAGCCTTCAAAAAATCAAAAACTGCGCTTTGCGATCGCCACAGTGCCAAAATAAACGAGTGCGTGCAAATCACTATTCTCAAATCAAAAAACCATTATGCAGAATCTAGCTGCCTCAAACCCAGCCGCCGTCTCTAGTTGTGCTGGCATCGCAGAGATTAAACTACTGGTAGTGGATATCGATGGCACGATCGCAGGAAAGTCAAATCAGATCCGACAACCGGTCAAACAGGCAATTTTGGCAGCCCGCTCGCGGGGAGTCAAAGTAGCAGTCGCTACGGGTAGAATGTATCGATCGGCTTTACGATTTCACCAGGATATCGGCTCAACTTTGCCACTGATTTGCTACCAAGGTGCGTGGATTCAAGATCCAGCTACTCAAAAAATGCTCCGCCACCAGCCACTGTCGAAACAAAGGGCTCTGGAATTGTTGGAGCATTTTGAAGAACCGCATTTACGATCGCTCCTTTCGATCAATTTCTACATCAACGATCGACTTTACGTGCCGGAATTTACCGCCGCTACCAGACTTTACGCTGAACGTTCCGGTATTGAACACACTGTGATTAAAGACTTGCGCCGAGATCTTCCAGGCGAACCAACTAAAGTTTTAGCTTTGTGCGAGACTCCAGAGGTGCTCGAAGGCTTGCTCAGCAGTATGCGCCAGCGCTACACGCCTGCGGAACTGTATTTAACTCGATCGGTTGCTACTTTTTTTGAAGCTACTCATCCTTTGGCGAATAAGGGAGCAGCAGTACAGTATATAGCGGAGGATTTGTTGGGGTTGCAGCCGGAGAACGTGATGGCGATCGGCGACAATTTTAATGATGTGGAAATGATCTCTTATGCGGGCGTGGGTGTGGCGATGGGTAATGCTCCCGATGCTGTGAAGGCTGGTGCTAATTGGGTTGCGCCGGATGTGGAGGAAGACGGCGTGGCTGCTGCGATCGAACAATTTGTTTTGGGCGATCGATCGTAACTTCATAAATACAGTAGGGGCGGGTTTTACAAACAATAATTGCCGAAAACTAACAATATAGTAAACCCGCCCCGACTTAGATCGCAGTCGGGGCGGGTTTATAGATATTTTCGATAGGCATTATTGGATTCTGGTGAACCCGCCCCTACAGTCCCTACAGGATGGGAATTTAGATAATTTAAAACTTTAAAAAATGGGTTTCAACAGAAAGAACACCGACGACTGGCCGTGTTTCGTCTCGGTGTTCTTACTGGTTCGCTCCTCACACGTCCATCACTCTAGCCGACTCAGCAAAGTCTGTCAAGACTTTTTACAAAAGTTTTTTGCCAAGTCGTCCGAGAGGGGGAAATCCAAACCTTGAAACCCTTCCCCACAAAGGAGAAGGATGATTTTTGCAACT
Organism: Microcoleaceae cyanobacterium UBA11344; assembly: GCA_003483675.1. Classification (GTDB taxonomy): domain Bacteria; phylum Cyanobacteriota; class Cyanobacteriia; order Cyanobacteriales; family Microcoleaceae; genus Microcoleus. The sequence goes on along the minus strand of DMYK01000065.1, from coordinate 7,426 downwards.
GCTCAATTCAACTCGGCCATCCAGTCCAAAATCAGAGAATTGACTTCACTGGGCCGCTCATCGTGGGGACAGTGGCCCGTGTTGGGAATGGAAACAAATTTAACCGATCGCCCATCATCGACCAATTCCTGATAGATTTTACTACCTGCGATCGGTGTCCAGGGGTCGTCTGCGCCCCAAAGTACCAATAACGGGCGATCGACTTTGGGCAGCAATTCCGACGGTTGAGGGCCCGCTGGGGCTGTCAGAATCGAGGCAAAAACTTGTTGAGCTCCGGGCTCGCAGGAGGGGGCGTGCAGGAGTTCTACGAGTTCGTCGGTGATGGCTTCGCGGTTCCCGTAAACTTGGCGCAGGGTGTTGCGGATGCGGTGTTTCTGGCGGATGTTGTTAAACAGAAATGAGCCGAAAATGGGCGATCGAACTAATTTAGTAAAAGTCCCCATCACCACTCGCAGCGGGAAATTAAGTTCATCTGGACGGTGGTTGAGTCCGCCGGCACAATTAATTAAGACTGCGCCGGCTGATATTTCTGGATGGTTGGCGACTACCATTAAACTCAACAAAGCGCCGATCGAATTCCCGACAAAAACAGCCGGTTCCTGTACAAGTTCCCCCCAGAAATCTGTGAGCAATTCTTCCCACAATTCCAGAGTGTAATCGAGAGCTGGTTTAGCGGAAGCACCGAATCCCAGCAAGTCTAGAGCAAATACTCGGTAGCCGCCGGCAGCTAGTGCGGGGATGTTTTGTCTCCAATGTCCGATCGAAGCCCCAAAGCCGTGAATTAAGATGAGAGGGCGGCCGGTTCCCTGAACCGTATATTGAATTTTGTGACCTTTCCAAGTCCAAATTAATTTTTCAAAGCTGGTTGCAGATACTAATTGTTGTGCAGTCACGGCTGTTATGTAAAGTTTCGTTAACTACTTTCATCATACAGGACTTACGCCAAAACTGCTTTGTAACACTATTGGTA
>DMYK01000065.1:3729-6316 GCA_003483675.1 Microcoleaceae cyanobacterium UBA11344 | reverse complement strand
CGCACCCTACAGATAGAGTGACTACTTGGTAAGGTGCGCAGTGCGCACCCTACAGATAGAGTGACTACCAATACGAGAGTACATCGATGCCCCATGCCCCATGCCCCATGCCCCATGCCCAATTCCCACTAATTACCTTTTTTCGAGCAGCCAATAAGTCATCATATCTCCCTTACCTTTCACCGGAATCACACCACGCTTCTCAAATAAATACTGATCTTTCAAAAGCTCATAAGTAACATCAGTAACTTGAATACCGCCTGCAAATCCCGTAACTTCCATCCTCGACGCCACATTCACAGTATCTCCCCACAAATCGTAGGTAAACTTGCTAACCCCAATCACTCCCGCAACTACTGGCCCGGAATTGATGCCGACGCGAATTGCTAATTTTTCCCCGGTTTCGGCGGACAACTTTGCTATTTTTGCTTGCATTCCCAGGGCCATTTGGGCGATCGCCTCAGCGTGGTCTTCTCTCGGTGTAGGCAACCCCCCAACTACCATATAAGCGTCACCAATAGTCTTAATTTTCTCCACACCGTACATTTCAGCTAACTGGTCGAAGTGGGAAAAAATTACGTTCAATCGCTTTACCAGTTCCGTAGGAGACATTCTAGCCGACAACTCAGTAAAGCCAACTATGTCAGCAAATAAAACAGTTACTTCTTCAAAACAGTCAGCAATTGTGCTGGGCTCTAATTTCAATCGTTCTGCTATTGCTTTAGGTAAAATATTTAACAGCAATTTCTCACTTTGTTCCTGTTGAACCTTCAGCGCTTCTTGGGCTGATTTGCGCTCCGTAATGTCAGAAACAGTACCTTCATAGTAGATCAACTCACCTTTTGAATCTCGAACTGCGCGGACATTTTCTGAGATCCAAATTCTCCGACCATCCTGGCGACACACCATAGATTCAAACCCAGACACAGCATGATCCGCGTCCATAGCAGCAATGAATTCGAGGCGGCGATCGGGGTCAACATAAAGTTGATCGGAAATATTTTTCACACTGAAAATTAACTCTGAGGGCGAGTCGTAACCGTACAATTTTGCCAAAGCAGGATTAGCGCTGAGATAGCCTCCATCAGGCGTACTTTGAAAAATACCTTCCATCGCATTTTCTACGATACTGTGATATCTTTCTTCAGCAATTCGCCGCGCTTCTTCTGCTTGTTTGCGCTGAATTAAAGAACCTAATTGAGTGCCGATCGCCTTAAATAAATCTATGAATCGCTGGTCTTTTATACATGGCAAAATCTTAAAAAAAACCAGCACTGCCAATACTTCATCACCGACTAAAATAGGCACGCCACAACCTACTTTAAATCCTGTCTCTAGTGCTATTTGAGTTCGGATAAAATCTGGGTAGCCCGCCTGGGAAAAATCTTCTACCCATTCAGGTTGCTGAGATGCCCAAACTCGTCCCGGTAGCCCTATATTCAGGGGAAATGTCAACTTTTCGCTTTCGCTACGGAATGATGTCATGCCGGGGTTGCTGGCATACCAACCCCGGCTGGATTCCAGGACAATTCCTGATGTATCAGGAATCCAAGCTTCTCCTAAATCCCATCCTATAGTTTCGCCAACTTGGTGCAAAATTGCTTCTAAAGCCGAGTGAAAGTCCACAGATTCGCCGATCGCCCGCGTAGTTTCCAGCAAAAACCGGATTTCTTCTTCAGCCCGCTGCCGTTCCGCAATTTCTTGCTGTAATCTAGAATTGCGATCGTGCAATTCCCTAGCTTGTTGTTGAAGTTTTGATTGCAAAGAACGAATAGAAAGTTGATTTTCTACGCGGGCCAAAACTTCTTCTATTTGAAAAGGCTTAGTAATATAGTCCACTCCTCCTACTTGAAAAGCTTTTACTTTTTCTAATACATCATCTAGCGCGCTAATAAAAATGATCGGAATATCTTTAGTCTTGTCACTTATTTTTAACTTTTGACAAACTTCATAGCCGTTCATTTCCGGCATATTAATATCTAGCAAAATTAGGTCGGGGGGAGCTATTTGCGCCCCTTGCAAAGCAACTTTACCGCTAATTGCTTTCCTAACTTGATACCCGTAGGATGCAAGCATAGTGGATAAAAGTCGCAAATTATCCGGCGTATCGTCAACGATCAGAATATTTCTACAGGTCCCTGGCAGTGGCTGGTCGTTCATCATAATATACTTGAATTAAATCGATGATGATATCTATGCGAAAATTATCGACCAAATCAGTTAGTATCTTAGCGAGACTTTCCTCATTTTCAGGAATTTGCTCGATCAGTGCGATCAGCCGACAATCGTCAACGCAAAGTGCTGCTTGGTACAAATCGGCCACCCATTGTATGGGCATTACACTCAAATCCTCGGCGGTCAAAATTTTGGGAGGTATCAGGGGGGACACAGAATTAGATGACTTTTCTTCCTCATAAATATAACGCAATTTTAGGTGATGTGCTATCTTGTCAAAAAGTACATCTTCCCGAAAGGGTTTACAGATAAAATCGTCACAACCTGTAGACAAAATTACTTGCTGCTGCTCCTCAAAAGCACTAGCAGTTAGGGCAATAATTATGGTTTCTTGACCTTGTGGAGTTTGCTT
>DMYK01000065.1:0-3660 GCA_003483675.1 Microcoleaceae cyanobacterium UBA11344 | reverse complement strand
CACCGTTAGTTGCTTCGCGAATTTCAAATCCCAACGGTTTGAGAAGCTCGATCAACAGTTGGCGGTTTTCGACTATATCTTCAACTATCAATATCCGATAAATTTGCTGTCCGGCTTCTAAAGCAATGACTTTTTTGGTGCTAGATTTTTCTGGTTCGTCACTTGCTGTTACCAAATTAACTTGGACATTAAATGTAAAAGTTGTGCCTTTACCGAGTAGGCTTTCAACAGCAATATCACCTCCCATAATCCGAACGAACTGTTGGCTGATTGGCAATCCCAGCCCTGTTCCTTGCATTGATTTGCGGCCTGTTTCTGTTTGCACGAACGGCTTAAATAATGTAGGAATTTCGGAGTCAGAAATACCGGGGCCGGTGTCGGCAATTTCAAAATACAGTTGGGATTTTTCATCTCCTGCTACATGGTTGTCTCCTAGACTTCTGACTCGCAGAGTCACAGTTCCCTGTTGAGTAAATTTGATGGCATTTCCCAGGAAATTAATTAAAACTTGCCGCAATTTAGCTTCATCTGTTTGAATATATTGTGGCAAATCGTAGTCGAATTCAAAAATTAGCTTTAAGCCTTTTGAATGAGCTTTTAGTTGCAGCATTTCTTTAAGGCTGTTGAGCAGGTTATAGAAGTTGAAGCGACTTTCATTGAGCGTAATCTGACCAGCTTCTATTTTAGACATTGACAAAACATCATTGATGAGTTCCAACAAATGTTCGCCGCTGCGGTTGATAATTTCTATATATTCTTTTTGTTCTGGAGTGATGGAACTGTTGCGAGCCATAACTTGGGAAAAACCGAGGATGGCGTTGAGAGGCGTGCGGAGTTCGTGACTCATGGAAGCTAGAAATTGGCTTTTGGCACGATTAGCAACTTCGGCGGTTTCTTGAGATTTCATTAGTTCCATTGACTGTCTTTGAGTGTGAGCGAGCAATTCAGCTTGTTGCAATGCTACTCCTAGCTGCGTGCCTATATGAACTGCGACGTTGATTTCAGCTTCGCTCCATTGGCGGGGCGCTGAGTTTTGATAGGATGCTAGCAATCCCCAGAGTTTTTGTCCGCATAAAATGGGTACAGTAATATAGGCTTTGACTTCAAATCTTTCTAGCAATTGGATATAACAAGAGTCGAATCCTGCTTTGTAAATGTCTTCGACGCAGAGGTAAGCTGTCCCTCGCCTGTAGGCTCCGCCTTCGGTTTCTTGCAAATAGGTGTCCCGTACTTCTGGTGAGGTGCTATCGAATTTTTGGACTAGGCAGTTTTCGTTTTCCACAGTGCCTTCTGCGAAGTAGGGATCGCTTTGCTGTTCTTGGATGAGAGAAATCCAGCTACTGTCAACGGATTCGGCGACAAATTCGCCACTCCAATCAGGATTGAAACGATAAATGGCGACTCGATCGCACTTCATGGTTTGCCGCAATTCTCGGGTTGTGGCGTGAAAAATATCTCGGATCTCTAACGTCTGGCGCATTCTTTCAATAGTTCTGGCGATCGCTCTTTGCTGCAAAGCACTTTCTTGCAGTGCGGTTTCTGCTTGCTTGCGTTCGGTAATATCTACAGCCATTAAAGCAATGCCGATCGCTCTACCGTTTTCATTAATTAGCGGATTATTATACCATTCGCAAACGATAGTTTTACCATTTTTTGTAATAGTTTGATTTGTGGTGCAACTGGCTCCAAAATCGGCATTAATCTTGTTGCTTAAAACTTGAGATATTTGCTGGTAGCATTTTTCTGGAACGAGGAAATCCGGCACTGTGCAACCGAGCGCTTCTTGTTGGCTGTAGCCAAAAATTTTGGTGGCAGCAGGATTCCAAGTGATAATTTCTAAATTGAGATTTAATTCAATAATTGCGATGGGCGTTTGCTGCAATAAAAATGAGATTCTTTGCTGTGATTCTAGCAGTTTATCGGCGGCTAATTTACGGTCTGTGAAGTCGTTAGCCGTGCCGAAAATTTGTTGAGGTTTACCATCAGTTTGTCTCAGAAATACTGTATCCCAACTGTGCATCCACCGCCATTCGCCGTTTTTGTGTTTCATTCGGTATTGACATTCAATGACATCGCCGTCTTTGGCTCGCTCCACTTTTTTGACATTTTCCAAAAAGGCTGGCAAATCCTCGGGGTTGAGCAGCGTTGGCATCATTGCTGTACCCAGATCTTGTATTTCTTGGGCTGTGTAGCCCAGCATCGTAGAAATTTGGCGGTTGCTGTAGATATTGCGCTGTTCAATTAAATCGTAGACATACAAAAGGTTGGGATTAGCATCGGCGATCGCTTGAATGAAATGCTGACTCGATCGGAGTGCGGATTCTGCAAGTTTGCGATCGCTAATATCTCGCGCCACAATGATTACTGATTCTGGCGAAAGCGGAGAAACTTTAGCGTCGTGCCAAACTTCGCGCTCCCCCGCACTAAAGCTATATTCAACATTGATACTTGACTGAGTTTTGAGAACTTGTTGGATAGCATCTAATACCAAATCAGCTACAGATTCCGGCAAAAATTCCTGCAGGTTTCTGTTCATCATTTCGCTGAAAGGTTTAACCAAATTCGACGAGCTTGTCGGGGCGATTTTAATGCAGCGCCCTGCCGCATCTCTAACTAAAACTAAGTCAGTCATCGCCGCAAAAATCGCCCGCAATTCTGCTTCAGATTCTTGCAGAGCTTGTTCGGCACGGATGCGGGTGCGAACTTCTGCTTGTAACTGTTGATTTTGTCGATCGAGCTGTTGGATCCGCTGTTTTTCTCGATCGATCAGTTGGACTTGGGCGATCGCAATACCTACTTGAGCCGCCACAGCTTCTAAAAGGTCAATTTCATCTTCAGTCCATTCCCGGTAGCGATCGCACTGATGCAAGCAGACAGCGCCGTTTGCGCGGCCTTGGTAGGAAGTGCGAACTGCTAGCATCGATTTCAAACCCACCAGGCGACAAATCGGTTGCACTGCTTGCAAAAGAGGCTCTAAATCAACATTATTAGAGGCGATCGCCCGCTCTTGCAGCATCATTTGTATGACATGAGGATTGCCCCAAATCGGAACTGATACATCGCCAATAGATTCCCATTCCGGTTCCAGATACTCTGCCGCCAAAGGAATATCGACTTGAGGGTTAGTAACGTAAGTGTGAATTAAACAGCGATTCACCCGAAATGCCTGACCGATTTGAGTTGCCGCTGTTTGAAAAATTTGCTCTGGCTGCAAGCTAGAACGCATCTCCTGAGTGATTTTTCCGATTAATAATTCTCGCTGAATTTGCCGTTCTAATGCTGCTTTAGCTACCGCAGTTTCTATTTCTGATTTTTGGCGATCGCTGATATCAAAAAGTACGCCGTACCACACAATATCTCCATTATCACGCATTTCAGGTCGAGCCTTTGATTGTAGCCACTTGACTTTTCCTGACGGCGTAACAATCCGCCATTCGCAGGCAAAAGGTTCTAAAGTTTGAGCGCTAGTGGCAATTGTTGTTGACAATAATTGTCGGTCATCTGGATGATTTTGATTGAAGCATAGTTCCGCATTATTCAATATCTCTTCTAGCTCCACTTCGTAAATATCTTTACAAGCAGAACTGATATATTCAAAATAGAAACTTCCTGATGAAGTATTCACAAATTGATAAATAACTCCCGGTATATTCACCGCCA
>DMYK01000153.1:4475-4753 GCA_003483675.1 Microcoleaceae cyanobacterium UBA11344 | reverse complement strand
GTCCCCTAATTCATCGTAGGCTATACCCCGGTTGTTGTAGGCATTAGCATGTTTAGGATCAAGCTGAATCGCTTGGGTAAAATCGGCGATCGCCCTCTGTTTGTCCCCTAATTCTGAGTAGACTGCACCCCGGTTGTTGTAGGCTGTAGCATATTTAGGATCAAGCTGAATGGCTTGGTTATAATCGGCGATCGCCCTCTGTTTGTCCCCTAAGTCTGAGTAGGCTACACCCCGGTTGTTGTAGGCTATAGCATGTTTAGGATCAAGCTGAATCGCTT
>DMYK01000153.1:1915-4327 GCA_003483675.1 Microcoleaceae cyanobacterium UBA11344 | reverse complement strand
AAGCTGAATCGCTTGGTTATAATTAGTCAAGGCAGCCTGATAATTCCCCCGAGCTGCCAAAGCCACACCTTGGCTGAAATAACTATTAGCATCATTCGGATTAGATTGATTCTCTTTAGCCGTCTCAGGCTTTAAGAAAAACCGAATAGGAATCCCCAATTTACTCCCCGTATCATTATTAGTCCCCAGTTCCTTATCTCCCTGACCGTGAATACCAATCACGCGGCCCTCTTCATTCAGCACTGGCCCGCCACTCATCCCAGGACTGGTTTTATTATCATAAATCAAGGCATACCCCTGATTAGGTTGGGGTACTATGCCGATGATTTCGCCTTTCAGTCTCACAACAGTTCGTGTCGTAATTGACGTACTCGGAGCCCGAGCCCCTGTTACATAAACAACCTTACCAACAGTTGCTTTTTCTGAGTCTCCCCACTCGGCCAATTTATAATTTTTGTTACTCTCAAACGTCAACACTGCTAAATCCACATCCGCGATGGGTACTGTCACCCGATTAGATGCTTGATGTAGCTCTCCATCTGGCGTCAGAATCTGACAATTGCCAGTCCCATCCTTCAAAATAATGTGATATGCAGTGAGGACAGAATAGGTATTGCCCTCCTTCTTGAAAATCACCCCCGATCCCCCACCACTACAGTCATCCCTAGGAATAATAACAGTGATTTCCATAGCTATTTTTCCCGCATCTTCAGAGGGGGAAGAAGCAGCACTAGCTATTTTTCCCACCTCTTCTGAGGAGAGGGTAGAAGCAACGCGGCTAGGAGGCGGCAAGAAGTCGCCAACGACTAACCCGATCGCGATAATCACTAAGAATCTACGCATGATCATCAACTTTCATCCTCATAAAAATCACAGCTAAAAACCTACAACTCATCAGGATTAACCCCCAGAGCTCTCAATCGTTCAGCTAATCAAGCCGATCGCTCCTCTGGCGTAGCAATCACATTACCATCAACATTATACCACCGTAACCATTGCCTCTCACAACCATTGTAAGAACTCAACCACAACCCTAAACCTAATTCTAATTCCGGTATCCAGAATCGCGGCTGAGTTAAAATTTGTTCTCGGTAGCGATCGCTCCCTATACGCTTCTATACTTACGATCGGAGTATTTTCTTCGCGCATTACTTGTTCTAAAGAATCCTTGCCTTTCATACTGCGATTAGCTGTGAGCAAAATCATCTGATTTTCTTGAGCAAGCCGCCAAACTACTCTATCATCGCTATCAATGGGCAATTCCATTTGTGAAAAGGTGACAAAACGAATTGGGATAATATCAAGCCAACCTTGATTAGCAAGAGATCAAAATAAAATTATGGCTGGTCTGTTGAGATTATGATCTATCCGGGAAATTGCTAAGCAGTGGATTGATGCTGGCGTTCAGTACGTGGCACTTGGGGTGGATGTTGCCGTGTTCCTGCGGGCCTGTCAGTCGCTAGTCAAAGCGGTGCGGAATTCATAGCCATCTTTACGATATCTTTGCAATTTTTGTATTGTCTTTGACCATACCTACAAAAAACCTGAGCTAGACTATAAGCATACACCTCCTTAATGGCAAATTAGGGAGGGGAGCAAGGCTTAATGGAGAACAATTAATGAAAACGGTATTAGAATCAATTTCTTCTGATTATGCTTCCATGTTTACTTTCAAAAAAGTAAACTCGATTAAGCTAGAAGGTTTTCAGCAATTTTTTAACGATCTTCCTGTCGATCCTTATATGAAACGTAAGTATCGCTACAGAAGATTGTCGCGGTTTGTGGTAAATGGGAACGAGTTAGTTAAGTTGCCTCACGGCTACTTGTTTCAAAGTAAACAATACAATGAGGTGATGGGCGATATCAAGCGTGAATTTGCTGAATTGGACGATCGACTAATCGCCCTTGATAATTTCAAACAACTGATTTTTGCTTTTTTCGATTCCTGCAAAATTCACCCGGAAGCTGAAATCGGCATCCATCAAATCAGGACTACTTGTTCGCCGCACAATTTTGGCAACCCCGCACCGGAGGGAATTCACAGAGACGGTGCTGATTTTATCGGGATATTCTCGGTTGACAGAACTAATATTGTCGGCGGGGAAACCCATTTGTACTTGGCGAAAAAAGATCAGCCTGTGTTTAATAAAATTCTGCATCCGGGGGAATTGCTGTTAGTTAATGACCACGAGTTTTTTCACTTTACTACGCCGATTAAGCCGGAATTTGAAGGTGTGGGAACGAGGGATGTGTTTGTGCTGACTTCTCCGAGTTTGCTTTGCGATTGAGTAGATTTGGGCGATCGGGCGATGGCTGACTGAAAAAGATCGATCGCCCGATTCCAAATATATGAGTTTTCTGATGGGGTGGGCCGGAGATCCCGCCCGTAATACCAATTTTTTATGAGGCTGC
>DMYK01000153.1:0-1864 GCA_003483675.1 Microcoleaceae cyanobacterium UBA11344 | reverse complement strand
AGGGGGATCGAGATCTGTGCAACGACCCATTAAATTGGTATAAGCGACTTATTGATCATGGTGCAAGATGTCAGGTATTATGGAAGAGCGATCGTAAAAGGTAAATCAAATGGTTGTCGCAATTTCTAAAGCAGGATTGGGTACAGGTGCGGCTTTCCTGTCAAACGTGACATGGGAAACTCTGGAAAAGTTGGATGGAGATTTGGCGGACACTGGGGCGCGTTTAACTTATTTGGATGGATGTTTAGAAATTATGGCTCCTTTATCTGATGCTCATGAAGAACCTAAAAAAACTTTAGGTCAGGTTTTAGAGATTTATATGCGGACGAAAGACATTCGTTTCTACGGGCGAGGGAGCACAACCATCGGGATGAAGGAATTGGGTGCACGGAAGGAACCAGATGAGTCTTATTGTTTGGGTACGCGCAAGTCGGTTCCAGATTTGGCGATCGAGATAACAGTGACGAGTGGTGGAATTGATACGCTGGAAATCTATCGTCGGGTGGGTGTGCAGGAGGTTTGGTTTTGGGAGGATGGGGTAATTTCGGTTTATTGTTTGCGCTCTACGGGATATGAGTTGGTTAGTAAGAGTGAACTTTTGCCGGAGTTGGATTTGCGATCGATCGAGTTTTATTCGCGGATGGCCGATCAATATGATGCAGTGAATGCTTTTATGCGATCGATGTAGAAGTTGAGAAGTGCGATCGTATGGTTTAATTGCTTTTCGAGCTGGTGAAACCACCCATAGGTTATGTAATATTTAACTTTCAACGAATGAATCTCAACGATATCATAGAAGCAATATTAGAAAATCGGGTGCGAATTACAGACCATGCTGATGAAGAAGCAGAAAATGATCATCTCTCATTTGATGAAATCTATTTTTCCGTCCTTTATGGTGAAATCATTGAAAATTATCCCAAAGAAAAACCCTATCCCCGATACTTAATCTATGGTGAAAGCTTTAGAGGTGATCCCATTCACAGTGTTTGGTCTTATGTCCCTAGTCATAAACTAGCCATCCTAATTACAGTTTATCGCCCCGATGCGAATCGATGGATTAATTGGATAAAAAGGAGAAATTAACAATGCTATCTGTAGAAAAATGCCCTATTTGTGGCGGTGAAATAGTTATAAAAGAAGTCGATAAACTTTTACGGGGCGGCAACCATACTGCTATCTTAAAAGTATCCGCTGAAGTTTGCCTAAGCTGTGGAGAACGGTTGTACTCTGTGGAAACAGTGAGGAAATTTGCAAAAATTAGACAGCAGTTACAGCGGGAAGAAACTCAAGAATTTCAAGCGATGGGGCAATCTTTTCGCGTTGAGTTAAGATAGCTACTACACAAACAAAGTCTGCCGGAGTTTATCCTCGAACGCAGTGAAGGACAGACTAAGAAATAAAGGGGTGGGATGTTACTTAGATTTAATGTATTGTTGAAATACAGGATTAATCTGAAACTTCGATCGCGTTCCTACTAAAATTTTTTCCACTAAGCCGCGTCTGGCTAAAGATTGTATGGCTTGCCAGAATTCCGATTTGGATAAGAGGCTATCTGCTGGTTGTCGTGAAATATCTACAGCTTCATTTTGAGTTGCTAACCAGTATAACGCCTTTTTTTCTGAGTCTGATAAACGCTCTAGGTGAGTTTCTAAAAGGGGTTCTAAGTCACCTAAAAACACATCATTTCCATCGGCCAAAAACAGGGAAACGCTACCATCAAATAATTCTAAAATTGTTGCAGCGATGATATTTAGCCAGGAAGGATGTCCTTGGTAAAGGGTGATTAAGTCTGACCATTTTTCCTCATCTGCTAATCCTTTTTCTCTGAGAATGTCTGCGGCTTCTTCTCCTAACCCTTTGA
>DMYK01000503.1 GCA_003483675.1 Microcoleaceae cyanobacterium UBA11344 | reverse complement strand
ACAATTAAAGGAACGGCGAACAGCAATGAATTACAACTGCTGCAATTGGCAGCGTCTGTTGAGGGAAATTCGGAGCATCCTTTGGGTGAAGCTGTTGTTAGATACGCTCAATCTCAAGAGGTAAGTTTAACAGATGTTAAGCATTTTGAGGCGATCGCGGGGAGTGGCGTGCGGGGGGTTGTGGAGGGAAAGTCGATCGCACTTGGAACGCTCAAGTGGATGCAGGAATTAGGCTTTGATACGGAATATTTGGAACTGCGCGCGAGAGCTTGGGAATCTGCCAGCAAAACGGTTGTTTGGATGGCCTGTGAGGGCGAAATTGAGGCGATAATGGGTATTGCGGATGCCCTGAAACCGTCGTCTGCGGCGGCGGTGAAAGCACTGCAAAAACTCGGTTTAGAGGTGGTGATGCTGACAGGAGACAACCGCGCGACTGCGGAGTCGATCGCCCTTTCTGCTGGTATCGATCGCGTTTTTGCGGAAGTTAGACCAGACCAAAAAGTAGCTCAAATCCAAGCACTGCAAGCACAAGGAAAGATTGTAGCGATGGTAGGAGATGGGATTAACGATGCTCCGGCTTTGGCCATAGCGGATGTCGGAATTGCGATCGGTACAGGGACTGATATTGCGATCGCAGCTAGCGATATTACCCTAATTTCTGGAGACTTGCAAGGCATAGTTACAGCCATTCAACTGTCGCGCGCCACCCTGCGGAACATCCGCCAAAACCTGTTTTTTGCCTTCATTTACAACATCGCTGGAATTCCGATCGCGGCCGGCATTTTGTACCCGATTTTTGGCTGGCTACTAAGTCCAATTATCGCCGGCGGAGCAATGGCTTTTAGTTCAGTTTCTGTACTTACTAATGCTTTGCGATTGCGTAATTTTAAACCAAAACCTCTGGCATAAATTAGGTAACAAATGTAACGGTGAAAACTGTAACTGTGGCAACTGCGACTGCGACGGCGCGAGTTTTTTCAGCAGGAAATCGCTAAAATTGATCAAAGCTTAAAAATTTTGGAGTGAGATCAATGCAACTACTACACACCATGCTCCGAGTCGGCAACCTGGAAGAATCCCTCAAATTCTACACCGAGGTTCTTGGCATGAAACTGCTGCGACAAAAGGAATATCCAGAGGGTAAATTTACCCTGGCTTTTGTCGGCTACGGCGAGGAATCCGACCATACAGTTTTGGAATTAACTTACAACTGGGGCGTGGAAGAGTATAATTTAGGGGATGCTTACGGTCATATTGCGATCGGCGTTGACGACATTTACGCTACTTGCGATGAAATTAAAGCTCGCGGCGGTAAAGTTAGTCGCGAACCTGGCCCGATGAAACACGGTTCAACTGTTATTGCTTTTGTGGAAGATCCCGATGGATATAAAGTTGAATTAATTCAACTGAAAAATCGACGCGCCTAATCCAAGAAACCGGGTTTCTGCGATAATTTTGGCATCCTCACCAGATTGTCTGAAGAAACCCGGTTTCTGACTTGCGATAATTTTGGCATCCTCACCAGATTGTCTGAAGAAACCCGGTTTCTGACTCAAGTTTTAGGGTTTCTTTTGGGGAACTTGGGGAAGTTTTAAGATTTTGTCTGCCGCCATTTTGTCAACGATTAAATCGCCGATAATTTTAGCACCGTGGGAAGTAAAGTGCACGCCGTCATTAACTTTTACATAGCCTCGCTTCCCCGATTTGTCAGCAACTACAGGAGTAAATTGGCCACCTTCAGCAAAAGTATCCCAAGTTGAAATAAATTCAATTTTTCTTGAAACTTTACTCGCATTTTTATAGATATCGTTCATAATTGGAAAAGCCTTGATGTACGAAGATCTGTTAGAGTTCGATTGACCCACCCAGTAAACTTTACGCACGGAGGAATAATTCAATAATTTGGCATATTTTTCGACTCTTTCTTGATAGGCTTTTTGCCATTCTTTAGTCAGGATTACCCGGGATTTTCCTTGATAATCAGTGATGTCTTGAGTGTCATTTCCTCCAAATAAAACTATCACTACATCCGGCTGATAATCATTGATAATTTCTTTGGTTCTGGCATACCAGTCATAATAATCTATGCGATTTAAGCCACTGGATACTTTGTAGTCAATTTTCGTATCAGCGATCTTATATGTTTCCTTCATAGTGTACTGAAGTTGAATCCCTAAATCAAACATTACTGAATCTCCAATAAACAAAAATCTGCGATAAGGTTTGGTGAGTTTCGGTTTGACTGCGGTGGGCTTTTTAGTTGATTTTTTCGGTGGTAATGGCGTTTTTTCGAGGTTAGCAGTTGCGTTTTTTGGGGGGATGCGATCGAAGTCAATATCTTTAATTTTGCTCCAAAAATCTTGTTCAGATTTCCGAAAACCTTCGATCTTTACCTGTCGCGCTGCTTGTTTGATTTCGGGAGTTGCGAAAGGAGTTGAGGATAAACTCTTGAGAAATAAAGATAAGTTGGAAAAGATCAAAGTGAGAATTACAGAAGTAAAAATTAGTAAAAATTCTCGGTCTCTCATATTTATTAGAAATTAAAGTAGATAAAAGGCGGGACGGTGCTCGGCCCTAGCATCAAAATAGTATACACGAACAGCGAAACTAAGACAACCCGAAAAAATATGTTTTTTAAGGAGAGCATGACTTGCAATAGTTGGGAAATGCGATCGCCCCAGAAGTTAATAGCGCCAATTACTGCAATTACTAAGTACAATTGCCAAAAGTTAAATTGAAAGGTTGGGACACCGGAATGTATAATGCCTTGGAAAAACTGCACCGCAGTTTCCCAGTTGGGAGTGCCAAAAAATACCCAGCTACAAGTGACAAAACTAAAGGTTAACAACCAATTCATAACTTTAGCTAACCTGGGAAAGGAATAGTCTAATTTGAAGTGGATAGCTTGGGGGATATCTCTGCATAAATGGGTGACAATTAATCCTAAACCGTGAAGGGCTCCCCACACAATAAAGTTTAAACCGGCACCGTGCCAAAATCCGCCGATCGCCATTGTTAAAAATAAATTCAGGTACTTTCTCAATTTGCCGTGTTTGTTGCCTCCTAATGGAATGTAAAGGTAGTCTCTCAGCCACTCGGAAAGACTGATGTGCCACCTTTTCCAAAACTCTTGGAGGCTTAAGGATTGGTAAGGCATATTAAAGTTGGGAATGGGTTTGAAACCTAGCAAACAGGAGATACCGTTGGCTAAATCTGAGTAGCCGCTGAAATCTACATAAATTAAACAGGAATAGGATAGGGCGGCGAGGATTAAATCTATGCTGCTGTACTGTTGGGGAACTTTGAATGGCAATTGTGTGAAGTTAAATAAAAAGCTTGACAAAGTATACTTTTTGAACAGTCCAGACAAAATCAAAACTATAACTTCTTCGATTTGATAGTCGTATTTTTGGGGTGAATTTAGCTGGGAGTAAAATTCGCGAGATCGGGAGATTGGCCCGGAGGCAATTTGGGGAAAGTAGGTGATGTAGGTGGCGTAGTCTATAAATTTAGGACAGGGGATTTTTTGCTGGTAGCAGTCGATTAAATGGGAAATCATTCTAAAAGTGTAGAATGACACGCCGACGGGGGCGACAATTTGCAAAACTTGAAAACTGGCGGGAATTTGTAGCTGGTTGAGTACCTCAAATAAAGAAGTTACAAAAAAGTTGCAATATTTAAAGATGCCGAGGTTGGCAATGTTGAAAATTAGGCCGGATATGAAAGCAAATTTTTGATATTTTCCGTTGCAAACAGCTCGGAGAATGATATAATTGTAGGCAGTCGCTAAAACTAGGAGGAGGAGAAAGTCGAAACTCCAGAAGGAATAAAATAATAAGCTGGAAAGTAGTAAAACAATTTTATACAAATCGACTTTTTGTTTCAAAGGGAAGAGGGCGCTAAAAACAATTAGGAAAAAAACTAAAAATTGGTAAGTGGGAAATAGCATGAATTTTAAGCTTATTTTCTGGTTATGGCAAGATTTTTACAAGTTCGTCAAGGGAAGCTATCCCGAAGGGTAGGGAATCGCCCGATGGTTGGGCTACAGAAAATTTGGCTGGGGATTGGGGACTTTAGGTTTGGGCTCTCTTGTGATCCGATTTGAGATTAAAGATTAAAGATTAAAGATTAAAGATTAAGATGGTTGTGAGAGTATATATTCAGGGATAAAAGCAGAATTCCCTATGATTGCGAGGAACCATGCAGCCAACAGACCCTAGCAAATTTACAGATCAAGCCTGGGAAGCCATTGTCAAATCCCAGGATGTAGCCCGCCGTTTTGCGAATCAGCAGCTAGAGGTTGAACATTTAGCGATCGCCCTGATCGAACAGCAAGGCCAGGCCAACACCATTCTCAGCTTGGCTGGGATCGATGTCACCCGCTTAGCCCAGCAGTTAGAAACTTTTGCCAGACGCCAGCCTAGAGTGGCCAACGCTGACCAACTATACCTCGGTCGCGGCTTAGAAGTGATGTTAGATGCTGCCGAGTCTGCCAGACAAACTTGGCAAGATAATTTTATCGCCGTTGAACATTTATTAATAGGCTTACTAGAAGACGAACGAGTTGGCCGGCGTTTGCTGACTAGGGGCGAGGGGCCGCCGGGCCGCCCTGGTTACGATCGCAAACCCCCGTCGGGCACAATCGATCGCCCAAAACTGGAAGAAGCAATCAAATCAGTCCGCAGCAGCGCCAAAGTTCAAGACCAAAATCCCCAAGCTAGCAAGACTCGTAATCCTAGCAAAACTCAAGACCAAAATGCCGAAGCTAACAGCGACGCGCTATCTAAATACGGCCGCGATTTGACAGAAGCGGCCAAAGCCGGCAAACTTGACCCCGTAATCGGCCGCGACGAGGAAATTCGCCGGGTAGTACAAGTTCTGTCCCGCCGCCAGAAAAATAATCCGGTGTTAATTGGCGATCCCGGAGTCGGAAAAACTGCGATCGCCGAAGGTTTAGCCCAGCGCATTGTCAACGGCGACGTCCCCGAATCTTTGAAAAATCGCCAACTATTTAGCCTTGACATGGGGAGTTTAATTGCTGGGGCAAAATTCCGGGGCGAATTTGAAGAACGATTGCGATCGGTGTTGCGAGAAGTCATTGATTCAGACGGGCAAATTGTCCTATTTATCGACGAATTACACACCGTTGTTGGTACTGGCGGCGGTGGTAGTTCCGGTTCGGGAATGGATGCGGGCAATTTGTTGAAACCGATGTTAGCCCGTGGCGAATTGCGCTGCATCGGCGCCACAACTCTCGACGAATTCCGCAAGAATATTGAAAAAGATGCGGCCTTGGAACGTCGGTTTCAACAAGTATTTGTCGGCGAGCCCAGCGTTGAAGATACTATTTCCATTTTGCGCGGATTGAAAGACCGGTATGAACGCCATCACGGGGTGAAAATTACTGATTCGGCCCTGGTAGCTGCTGCAACTCTTTCTTTTCGCTATATTTCCGATCGATTTTTGCCGGATAAGGCGATCGACCTTGTAGATGAAGCGGCCGCCCACTTGAAAATGGAGATTACCTCTAAACCTGTGGAATTAGAGGTAATCGACCGCCGGGTGATGCAGTTGGAAATGGAAAAATTGTCGATCGAAGGCGAGGGAAAAGGTGCTCAATCCCCCGGAATCGGCCCCCGCATTGAACGCATCACATCTGAGATTGACATTTTGAAAGTCAAGCAGGAAAAATTGTCCTCTCAGTGGTTGGGCGAAAAGCAGTTGTTGGATGCAATCAATAAATTGAAAGCAGAAGAAGACCAATTGCGAGTGCAAATCGAACAGGCAGAAAGGGCTTACGATTTGAATAAAGCCGCACAATTAAAGTATGGCAGATTGGAAACTGCGGTGCGCGATCGGGAAGCGAAAGAAGCGGAACTTTTGAAACAACAATCTCAAGGTTCTTCCCTACTGCGCGAAAAAGTTACTGAGGGCGATATTGCCCAAATCGTGGCAAGCTGGACGGGAATTCCTGTCAATCGGCTGTTAGAATCTGAGCGCCAAAAATTGCTGCAATTGGAGCACCATTTGCACCAGCGGGTCATCGGTCAACAGGAAGCTGTGACAGCCGTTGCTGCGGCAATTCGGCGAGCTCGCGCTGGCATGAAAGACCCCGGAAGGCCGATCGGTTCTTTCTTGTTTATGGGGCCAACAGGGGTCGGAAAAACTGAATTAGCCCGTGCTTTAGCTGAGTTTTTATTTGATAGCGATGACGCAATTGTTCGCATTGATATGTCCGAATATATGGAGAAGCACAGCGTCTCTCGGTTAGTAGGAGCTCCTCCCGGATATGTCGGTTACGATGAAGGGGGACAACTTTCGGAAGCAGTGCGGAGACATCCTTATTCGGTAGTGTTATTTGACGAAGTGGAAAAAGCGCACCCGGATGTATTTAACATTTTGCTGCAAGTGTTGGATGATGGCAGGATTACGGATTCTCAAGGCAGACTTATTGACTTTAGAAACACCGTAATTGTGATGACTAGCAATATCGGCAGCGATCACATTTTAGAAGTGTTTGCTAAGAAGGGAAAAGCTGCGAAAAAGCCTGCTACTCGGAAGCATGAAGTGCCTGATTTTTCAAGTCAAAAGACAAATTATAAAGTTGATGATGATGGTACGGTTGAGATTTCGGCTTCGCGAGTTTCTGATACTGTGAGTTCTCCAATTTCTCAGGAACCTGAAAGTTTACCGATTGCTGAACGGGAGACTGATGAAGAGTACGAACAAATGTTGAAACGGGTGATGAATGCGTTGCGATCGCACTTTCGGCCGGAATTTCTCAATCGGGTTGACGAGACAATTTTGTTCCACACTTTGAGCAAGACGGAACTGCGGCAAATAGTCAGCATTCAAGTCAAGCGCATCGAGTGGTTGTTGGCGGAACAAAAAATTACTTTGGAACTGTCCGATGCTGCGAAAAACCATATCACAGATGTCGGTTACGATCCAGTTTACGGTGCTCGTCCTTTGAAACGGGCAATTCAGCGGGAGTTGGAAAACCCGCTGGCTAATAAGATTCTGGAAAATGCGTTTGTGGAGGGTGATACAATTGCGATCGACTGTGAAAATAATACTTTGCAATTTCGCAAAAAAGAGTCTCGCCCGGCGCTGACAGGTAATAGTTTGTAGTTGCGTTCGGAACGTTTGTATCGAAGTTTCGATCCCCCTAAATCCCCCTTAAGCAGGGGGACTTTGAACTCTCTTGTCCCCCCCTTGTTAAGGGGGGTTAGGGGGGATCTCCGGGGAAAGAAAACACGGGCTACGGGGGATCAAAGTCTCAGATACTAATACTTGATGTTACGAATTACGCATGGTGCGGCTACCGTAAGCATCCAAGCTATAGGCGGGAACGCGAACGCTGTAATCAATCTCTGTTCCTGTCACTGCTACAGCCAATTTTTCAAAAGATTCTGAGTCCCAATTGCGATCGTGGATGGGCTTTGACTGTTCGCCCAGGAAGTATGCTTGAGTGCCAATTACTGATGCTGCTACCCAACCGACGATTAA
>DMYK01000575.1:2809-5310 GCA_003483675.1 Microcoleaceae cyanobacterium UBA11344 | reverse complement strand
TGGTGATTGGTGATTGGTGATTTATTAGTTTCAACAACAACTAATCAATAACAACAATCCACAACAAACAACAAACAATAAATAACAAATAACCACAACAAATGACTAATAACCCACAACAAATAACTCATAACAAACAACAAATAACCAATAACAAATGACTAATAACCAACAACCAACAACCAACAACAAATAACAAATGACTAATAACCCAGAAGAAATTAAAACTATATTTAATCGAATTGCACCAGTTTACAACCAAATGAACGACTGGTTGAGCTTGGGGCAGCACCGGATTTGGAAGCAAATGGCGGTGAAGTGGAGCAATGCCCGCCCCGGTAATACTTGTTTAGACTTGTGTTGTGGTAGCGGGGATCTAGCTCTACTTTTAGCACAGCAAGCAGGCCCTACTGGTTCTGTATTTGGAGTAGATTTTTCCGCCGCACAATTAGCCGTTGCATCCCGTCGCGATCGACCTTTTCTCACCCCCTCAAGTCCAATTTCCTGGGTAGAAGCTGACGCCCTAGACTTGCCTTTTCCCGACAATTACTTCGATTGCGCGACAATGGGCTACGGGCTCCGTAACGTGACTGACATCCCCCGCAGTCTTCAGGAATTGCACCGCTTGCTCAAACCGGGCGCAAAAGCAGCTATTCTCGACCTCCACCGCCCCAGTAATTCCCTGATGCGGAGTTTTCAGCAGTTGTATCTGGAAAGTCTGGTAGTGCCGATCGCTCAGCAATTTGGCATGACTCAAGAATATGCCTATATCAATCCTAGTTTAGAAAAATTCCCGATCGGCCCGGAACAAGTCGCGATCGCCCACCAAGCCGGATTTACCAACGCCACACACTATCCTATTGCTGGAGCTATGATGGGAGTATTGGTATTAGTCTGTTGACTGTTGACTGTTGACTGTTGAGTGTTGACTGTTGTCATTACCAATTAGGAATTACCGATTAACAATTAGCAATTCCCAATTCCCAATTCCCAATAATCAATTATTGATGAACCCGTCTGAAATCTGGCTGTTTTTTGCCCCACCTGTAGTGGGAGGAATTATTGGCTATTTCACTAATGATATAGCTATCAAAATGTTATTCCGCCCCTATCGAGCTATTTATTTCAAAGGGCGGCAGTTGCCATTCACTCCCGGCTTGATCCCCCGCAATCAAGAGCGCTTAGCCCTGCGAATTTCTGACACAATTATGGGTTCGCTGCTGACACCAGAGGAGTTGCAAAAATTAGCCCGCCGTCTCTTACAAACCGAGCGAATGCAGTCGGTGATTCTCTGGTTATTACAGTTAGCATTAGATCAAGTTAAAGCAGACGCAGAGCAAAAAACTGCCAAAATTCTCGCTAACATTCTGCGAGATTTACTGGGGGAATCAGTGCCACGAATTCTCAAGGTTTTTGCGCGCCGGGAAGATTTTTTAGAAGCTCAGCTCAATCAAATTTTTGACCAAGTTTTGCTGGAAATTCAGCTAACAGAAGCTCAGGCGGGTCAGTTGGCTGATTGGTTGTTGCAGATAGTAATACCGCCGGAAGTTTTGCGGCAGACTTTGATTGACTTTTTGACCGATCGCAATATTTCGATCATTGATGAAGGGTTTCGAGAAAAAACCAGCGGCACTTATTGGGTAGTCGCCAATTTGTTTGGTTTGCGGAACACTTTAACTCGCCTGCGGACTTTTTGTCTCGATGACAAAGAAGCAACAAATCAGCGGTTGGCAGAATTAACTATTGCTTTGGGAATTCGCGGGCGGATTCAGGAGTGGCTGCAAAATTTGTCGATGCAAAACTTGCCAGTTTCGACAGTGCGACAGTTGCGAAAAACTATGCGCGACAGCGTTCGTAGTTACGTTCAAGAACGGGGTACAGATATACTTCAGGGATTGAGCAAGTCTATTGACTGGGAAAATATTTCAAAGTTAATTCTCAATCGATTGCAGACTTCAGCGGTAATGAGTGCTTCGTTGGAAATGGTTAGCAAAGAACTGGCTTTGGTTTTAGAGCGCTATCTGGAGCGGGATTTAGAAAATATTGTGGCTCAGGCGATCCCGATTTTAAATATCGACCAGGTAATTGTCGATCGAGTTAAAGGTACTTCTCCTGAAGACTTGGAGTTAGCAATTCAGGGAATTGTGAAAAGCGAGTTGCAGGGAATTGTCAATTTAGGTGGGATTTTGGGTGTTTTGGTCGGCTGTTTGCAGACAGTTGTGCTCTTGATTCAGCGATGATTTATTTTGACTTTTATGAGATATTTGTTTGAGCGTAATATTCATTTATTCCATAAATCCATGCCAACTCCAAATTCGGACGATCGCCCTTACAGCCAAAAAAACCCCCGCAACCTCACTCCCCAACAATACGAGCGTTTAACAGCAGAGATGGCTGCTCCTTATCGGCCTCTGCGACAGGTGGTTTATGTAGCTTGCGGGGCCTCTGGCTTCATCGGTGGCTTGGTTTTCCTCGCTAAAATTGCCTCCGGGCGGGAAGTT
>DMYK01000575.1:0-2690 GCA_003483675.1 Microcoleaceae cyanobacterium UBA11344 | reverse complement strand
AAAAGTTAGAAATATCAAGAAATTAGAGAAGAGCTGGCGCTTGGTATTTTTGTGGGAATCTGGGATTGGTGCCAGTTATAGGTGGGATTTTATACCTGTGTACTGAGGCTCACGAATCCCGAAGGCGTTTCCCGAACAGATTTGCCTGTGCAGTAACTAATCAGATGTCGCTATAGTCTAACTAGAAACAGATGTTTGAGGACTTTTACTATGGGCTGGTCATTTTTCAAACGGCGGTGGACGTTGTTTTTAGCAGCAGGCGCGGCAATTGTATTTTACAGCACTGCTGCGGAAGCCGCCGAAAAGGTAGTGCTCAAATACAGTGTGATTCGGATGACTCTACCAGTCAGCGAATTAGAAATTTTTGCGGAAACTGGACAAATGTCGTCTGGCTTAGAAATGCTCTTGGGACAAGCCAAAAAAGACCCGGAAGCGGTGCGCCGCAATCTGACGAGACCGGTGAAAGTCAGTCAAAGGTTTTTAGATCAGACGCTGAACAGTAAAGTTGGGGAAATTGTTCTCGATCAGGTGGGTCAGGTAATTCATACTCCTTCTGGGAATGCAAATAGAGAGGCTTTGCGCGCGGCTTTGGTGCTGTCGGCGAGCAGCGATAATGAAATTACGCTCCTGGAAACCATCAAGAATTATCCGACGACCGAGGTTTACGTTGAGGGCGATCGCTTAGTTGAAGCTTACAGCAAAATTGTAGCTGTGTCAGAAGAATTGGGCGGAGTCTCGGAACGGGTACAAGACATTTTGAATAAAATTCGCCTCCCTAGATTCTAGGAAATTATCTCAGCGCGCGATTGATTTCTGCTCCAGAAATATATTTTCTGTGTAAGTTTCTCCTGATTTAAACTTGGCTGTAAGTTACGTCTTGGGATAGATGTTAGATGTTTAACAAATTTTGTAAAATAAAATCTCCGTATCTTTACTGAGAACAATATTTGATCTAAAAAAAGCGGGCAAGGCAAGTGCTACTGTAGCCGTCATAAACTGAAACATTGTGCTGTAGACATTGCTGATTATTTATCTTAAGATCGAGAAATGCTGTGAAAGTAAGGCCGTTGCCAAAAAAAACAGCTTGTTAGTGGTAATGTCCTGCCACAACAGATGCTAGGACGCAATGCCTAAAGCATCTGGGTTTAAAATAAGACCATAGTTAGGGCAGTACATTTTTAGCAGATCGACTTTATTTACTGGGTAACAACTAGCAAAATGAACAATCCTATTCGTTCTAAAGACCGTTTCCTGGTTTTCGGCGCTCCTGCGATCGAAGATGCTGAAATTCAGGAAGTAGTAGCAACCATGAAAACAGGCTGGTTGGGTACAGGGCCTAAAGTCATGCGCTTTGAAAACGAATTCAAAGCTTATAAGGGCTCTCCCTATGCGCTTGCAGTCAATTCCTGTACGGCGGCACTGCACTTAAGCATCCTGGCTGCTGGGTTGAAACCAGGGGATGAAGTCATCACTACTCCTATGACTTTTTGTGCCACAGTTAATGCGATTATTCACGCAGGGGCAACACCGGTACTGGCGGATGTAGACCCGCTGACAATGAATATTGATCCGGCGAAAGTCGAAGCTAAAATAACTCCAAAAACTCAGGCAATTTTGCCAGTTCATTTTGCCGGTCGTCCTTGCGATATGGATGCGCTGTGCGTTCTTGTTGAACGCCACAACTTGAAGTTAATCGAAGACTGTGCTCACGCGATCGAAACAGAGTACAAGGGAAGAAAAGCAGGCACCTTTGGCGATTTCGGATGCTTCAGCTTTTATGTCACCAAAAACATCACGACGGGCGAAGGCGGCATGATTTTAGCTCGCAGTCAAGAAGATGCCAATCGCCTGAAAATATTGGGGCTGCACGGGATGAGCAAAGATGCTTGGAAGCGCTTCAGCGACTCAGGTTACAAGCACTATCAAGTAGTGGAAGTTGGCTTTAAATACAACATGATGGATCTGCAAGCTGCGATCGGGATTCATCAACTGGAACGAGTCGCCCCTTATTGGCATCGCCGCGAGCAGATTTGGCAGCGCTACAATCAAGCATTTGCCGATTTGCCGATTACAGTACCAGCAGATCCAGAACCAGAAACTATTCACGGGTATCACTTGTACACGATTTTAGTTGATGAAGCGAAAGCCGGTATTAGCCGTGATGCTTTTCTAGGCGCGATGACTGCTGAAAACATCGGTATCGGTGTTCATTATCAGAGCCTCCCCGAACATCCTGTCTATCAGGAAAGATTTGGATGGCAGCCGGAAGACTATCCGAATGCGATGCAGATTGGACAGCAAACAGTGAGTTTACCCATTTCGGCAAAATTAACAGATGCAGATGTTGAAGATGTGATTGCTGGTGTTAAAAAGTGTTTGGCGATCGGCAAAACAAAGAATCTAGTTTTGGCAACAGCAGGCTAAAGTCCTGAAATAGCTTGTCATTAAAACATCCTAGCTGTTTTTTCAGAAAAGCAGCTAGGATGTTTTTTTTCGATGTTTTTTTGATCCACAACGCCCTTTACAAGGTAATGATCGGCAAGTCGCTTTAATTAAACGTAAAATCCGATCGCTTTTAGAGTCCCGACAACCGCGAAGTCGGGGTGCTGGGTATTCTGTTTTTTTACGTGGACTTACTTACCAAATCCGGGCTTAACACCCGGTCAGTTATTTTAGTCAGTAATATCCCG
>DMYK01000574.1:42779-43920 GCA_003483675.1 Microcoleaceae cyanobacterium UBA11344 | reverse complement strand
TAAATATTTGATTTCCAGGTTTTTTCCCGAAATGCGATCGCGCAAAAAATACAGTAGCAATTCCTGTAAAGCTTTAGTATTAAGATTATCAACCTTAAGCATCTCCGCGTTGTTAGTTGGCTTTTTCGCTTCCAGAATTACACCAACGGAGCTTTTAGCATCTTTTCCGTTATGAATTACCAGATCATTACGCCCTTTGGTATTGATGAAATGATGGGGACTATAATATGTATTCTTAAAAAAGTCAGAAACCAGATTTTTGTGAAATTCTTCAGATTCAGATTCGTTAATATCGTCGAATAATCTAATCAGATTATCTTTAAACTTTTCGATCTCATCTCTATTGGGTTTAACCTTAAGAAATGCTTTATTTAATGCTTTTCTCGGCGGTATTTTATTTGGGATCATCTGCTTTTAAATTTAATTTAATTAGGAACGGGCCGAAGAGCCCGTTCCACAATACATCAAGTTTGTTGTGCTGAAATGATTAAACAATCGTCAACCTTGGATAACATATCTTGAAAAGCGGTGGTCCGATCGCCATTACCACCCGCAGCTCGATCGGCAGAGAGAGCAGGAAAACATTCCTACCACCGACATCCTGGTTGGGTGAATGATTGGCATCCAGCACAGAAGTGCCGAGTCTCCAATCCCGCGCCTGGGGCGAGGTTAGCGCTGTTTCAATGGTGGCAAAATCTCCGATCGCGACTTGTCCAGCACAGCAAAAGTTAGCTCCGAAAGCCCGTCACTTGATGTGTAGGTAGGTGGATTCGTTGGCAATCAAACCCTCTCTCAGGGCGATCGTCGGCAGGAACGTTTTACTGAGGGTTTCTTGCGGGTTTTGCAAAGCCCAAGCCTGAAACTCATGGAGGGCGCGGTTCATCAACGAGAAGACACTATCTAAATTTATGTTCATAATTCAAACACTTTTTTGCTAAATTTTACTAACAACTTAAAATCAATTGTCTTTGATTGCAGGAGTGCGATCGACATTGATTGATCAGTAGTTTCAAACTTCTGCCGATTGCCCTTCGCTAAAACCGGAACATTTCTTTAAGGCGGTTGCTATATTTATACCGAGATGATCAAATTAATTAATTAATTATGTTTAATTATAGCAACCAAATAAAATGATGCCCGC
>DMYK01000574.1:38205-42739 GCA_003483675.1 Microcoleaceae cyanobacterium UBA11344 | reverse complement strand
AATCTTAGAAAAGACCAAGGGTAAAAGATTTGTCGATCGGGAAAATAGCACCAATACCCAACCACAGAGTTATGGCAGTTCCCAACAGGAAAACAGTAGTAGCAACAGGGCGACGGAACGGATTTTGGAACTTGTTAACGTTCTCGATGAACGGAATCAAAATCAAACCCAGAGGAACAGCGGCCATGCAAGCAATACCCAACAATTTGTTAGGCAGAACGCGCAGGAGTTGGAACACAGGCCACAAATACCATTCCGGCAGAATTTCTAGCGGAGTAGCAAAAGGATTAGCTGGTTCTCCAACCAAAGCCGGGTCGAGCACAGCCAAAGCGACGCACAGAGCGATCGTTCCCGTAATTACTACAGGGAAAACATAAATCAAGTCATTCGGCCAAGCTGGTTCGCCGTAATAGTTGTGACCCATGCCCTGAGCGAGTTTAGCGCGGAGGGCTGGATCGCTCAAATCTGGTTTTTTGAGAATAGACATAGTAAGAGTGTTCTCCTTTTAGTTGTTGGCTGTAAATAGATATCATGAGTGATGAATTCTGAATTTTCAACTCAAAACTCAGCGGGGGCAAAAAAATATCGCCCCCACAACTCAAAACTTACAACGGGCCAGAGATGCCTTGCTTGCGAATCATCAAGAAGTGGGCCAGCATGAACACTGCAATCAGCCAAGGCAACACAAAAGTGTGCAAGCTGTAGTAGCGACTCAAAGTGCCTTGACCGACGCTGACACCGCCGCGCAGCAGCTCAACCATTAAAGAACCAACAAACGGGATAGCTTCGGGAACGCCGGAAACGATTTTGACTGCCCAGTAACCAATTTGATCCCAAGGTAGCGAATAGCCGGTCACACCGAAAGAAACAGTGATCACTGCCAAAATTACTCCTGTCACCCAGGTTAGTTCGCGGGGCTTTTTGAAGCCGCCGGTCAGGTAAACGCGGAAGATGTGCAGAATCATCATCAGCACCATCATGCTGGCAGACCAGCGGTGGATGGAGCGAATCAGCCAACCGAAGCTGACTTCGTTCATGATGTATTGGACCGAGGAAAAAGCTTCTGCTACCGTGGGACGGTAATAGAAGGTCATGGCGAAGCCCGTGGCAAACTGGATCAGAAAACAAACCAGAGTGATTCCGCCCAAGCAGTAGAAGATATTGACGTGGGGGGGTACATACTTGCTAGTGATGTCGTCGGAGAGCGCCTGAAGTTCCAGGCGTTCGTCAAACCACTGGAAGGTTTTTGAGTCGGTGATTTGTTTAGAAAACATTGAGCCAGAATTCCTAAAAGAATATTGCTGTGGTTGAGATTTAGGGCCGCAGCCACAAGGATTTTTGGTCGCCCCACGATGGTCAGTTGGCTTTTGCTAGCAACTACCTTCGGCTATTTTAATATTTGGAGCTGACGAGAGGAACTCTGTTTTGCGGTAACTCGCTTCGCTGGGAAACTAAGCTAAAGCTTATCCCCACTCGCTTGCGTTGCCCGATCGAATTCCTGACTGTGATAAAAAATGTAACATAATAGCCGTGCAGATTTCACGGAGCGATCGCTTTTGCCTAGTCTCAAAAACCTTTGTCCGAAACCTCAACATCCGTCCCAAGCTGGCATACAGTCTCTGACTCAGCGGAGGACCGGCATCAGACTCGATCGACCAGTCTGCGGAAAATTTCATAATAATGATAAAACTTTACTCATCCTGCGGTTAAATGTCAACTTTAACTAATTTTTTGTTCGCGACTGCCAAAGACCTGATGCTTTAGGACTTAGGCAAAAACCCGGTTTCTTAACGTAATTGCGTCATTTTAGATTGAGGATGAGAACGAGAAACCGGGTTTTTTCCGTTCAGTGCGTCCAGGACTGGCTTTATGACTTCTGCCTTCCCAGACATCAACTTGAATGTGCAAAAGCTCAAAAGCGTACAAACTTAAAATATAACGGATACCAATCTACTCATATTTTACCGAACAATCATGCACAGACGAGTTTTCCAGATTGCAATTTTATTTTTCCTCCAAGTCGCCCTGGTTCTAGGTGGGTGGGCCCAACCTGCGGCGGCGCTGAGCCCAGAACAACAACTCTTGAGTGAAGCTTGGCGAATTGTCAATCGCTCTTATGTGGATGACAAATTCAACCATCACAACTGGTGGTCGATTCGCGAACAGGCTGTCAAGCAACCGCTGAATGATCGAGAGCAGACTTACACCGGTATTCAACAGATGCTGGCAAATCTGGACGACCCATTTACTCGACTGCTGAAACCCGAACAGTACCGCAGTTTGCAGGTCAATACTGCCGGGGAACTGACGGGTGTGGGGCTACAAATTGCGATCGACCCTGAGAGCGGTACTCTGACAGTGGTAGCTCCTGTGGCGGGTTCACCAGCAGATCAAGCCGGCATTCAACCCCTCGATCGCATTCTGAAAATAGATGGCACTCCCACCTCAGAATTGAGTCTAGACGAGGCCGCAACTCGAATGCGCGGCCGCATCGGTACTCCTGTCACCCTCACCTTGGGGCGCGAAGGGAGAGACTCTCTTGAAATTGAGTTACTGCGCGATCGCATTGCTCTGAATCCGGTTTACGCCGAATTGCAGTCTGGGCCGGAGAATTTACCAGTGGGCTACATTCGCCTGAGTCAATTCAGCGCCAACGCCACTACCGAAGTCGCTCATGCGATCGACCAACTCGAAAAACAAGGAGCCGCCGCCTACATTCTCGATTTGCGGAATAACCCAGGCGGACTTTTGCAAGCGGGGATTGAAATTGCCCGCCTGTGGCTGGATTCCGGGACGATCGTCTACACTGTGAACCGACAAGGCATTCTCGGCAGTTTTGAAGCCTCGGGAGGGGCCCTGACTAACGATCCCCTGATTGTTTTGGTGAATAAGGGAACAGCCAGTGCTAGCGAAATTTTGGCTGGTGCGCTGCAAGATAACGGCAGAGCTCAACTTGTGGGCGAAAAGACTTTTGGCAAAGGGCTGATTCAGTCGCTGTTTGATTTGTCTGATGGTTCGGGGTTGGCTGTGACTGTTGCCAAGTACGAGACGCCGAATCACACAGATATTCACAAACTGGGGATTTCGCCCGATCGGGTAGTACCACTACAGCCGATTGCCCTTGCAAAATTCGGTAGCAAAGACGACTTGCAATATCAAGCCGCACTCCAAATGCTAAAAGAACAAACTGTAATGGCAAAGTCAGCATAAAGCCAAGTTTTAAGTTTTGAGATTGTCGGACTTCTGTTATAACTCAAAACTCAAAACTTCCTTAAGGTTAAGGTTGCTGAGTTGACTCCTCAGCCTCCGGTGTCTCTGATTCTTGCAAAATCACCGGGCGCTGCTGCGGGTCAACCCGATTGCTTTGCTCTTGCATCACACTTTTAGCTTCGCTGGGGTCAAAGTAGCGGTTAAAATCCGATCGCGACTGATTTACTCGCCCTTGGGTAAGATTGACTTCAGCTTGGATTTCCTGCAACTTTTCTTGCACTGCCCAGTAGTGAGGCCAAAGCTGAATCAAAGCAGAAGTCGCACAGACTGAAAGTACCATGTTGACTGCCAATTTAACTCCTGTTTCGGCGGCGAGCGCTTGGTGAGGGTAGGAATGCCGGCGACTGCTACTCCGACTTGGAGCAACAGCAACGCGAGGGGAGTTTTTTACAGGTTGCAGTGGGGTAACGGTTGGTTGAATCGCTTGCATAATTTTTTTTGACAAATACCTGCTGAAACAGACGTTTGAGAGCTGCTAATTCTGGAAAATTTGATCTCGTCCCCCGCCGAAAATCCGAGTACCGACTCTTCTTCAGGAGACGAGGGCGGAACCTCTTTGATCACAGGTCAAATAAAAATGCCTGCCCTTGCAGTCTCATCTTGCTGACAACCAACAATTTACTCCACTGCTGGAGCAATTGTCTGTAATCTCAAGGTTCAACTGCGCGAGGCAGGCGCTTTACCGTTGCAATCTGGTGTCCTAAACTATTTGTACAGTTCAGTTGACAGCCGGAAAGCCAAGATTCCGGGAATCAAAGCAATTACGAGCGCTACATAGACTTGGGTATCTGTTAAAGACATATTCGGAAAACTCCTTTTCACGGGCACGAGCTTTCACCAATTTCAGATAAATTGGCGCTTTTGGGAATATTTTGTTACAACTTGCAACACTTCGGGGGGTCCAACAGTCCGACAGTCCGAGTGAGGGAAAAGGCAGAAGGCAGAATTCAAAAAAAATACGGACTACTGACTTCGGACGATCGCGTGCCGCAGAATGGCCACATTAGGTTAAGATAAGCGAAGGTGACACTAATTTTCGACAGAGCCGATGGTTTGTGCTGTGCTCTTCAAGCTATCAGAAAAATTGGGTTGAAAACCCCTGTACTTTTAGGACGGCTTGCTATAATGGTGCTATCTCTAGGCTCGAGATCTGCGGTGCGCTGAGTGCAGTCGAAGCATTGAAACACCTACGTTGAGAGCTCTCCTTAGAGTCCGCTGTAAGGGCGATAGTTGAATCTAACCCAGAAGCAACTCAAAAAGTCGG
>DMYK01000574.1:21203-38164 GCA_003483675.1 Microcoleaceae cyanobacterium UBA11344 | reverse complement strand
TCATAGTTCGACTACGCTCACCAACCACCGTACCTGATAGTCGATGAGTATGTCAAAAATCTTAGGTACACAAAATAGTTAATGCTAGATCAATTTCTCGACGCTTCGCCCAGTTTTGGAGTAGATGCCTTTTTATTATTATTGGTTTTGGTGGCTTTGGAGGCTGTTCTTTCGGCAGACAATGCGATCGCCCTGGCATCTATTTCTAAAGGTTTGGAAGATGCCAAGCTACAGCAACAGGCTCTCAACTTCGGTTTGGCAATTGCTTTTGTACTACGGATCGCATTAATTTTAACTGCTACTTGGGTGATCCAATACTGGCAGTTTGAACTGCTAGGAGCTCTCTACCTGCTGTGGCTAGTTTTCCAGCATTTTTACTCAGATGCTGACTCGGAAGGAGAACATCACGGGCCGCGATTTTCGTCTCTATGGCAAGCAATTCCAGTGCTTGCTTTGACAGATTTAGCGTTTTCTTTGGATAGCGTCACTACGGCGATCGCAATTTCTGATCAAACTTGGCTCGTGCTGACGGGCGCGACAATCGGAATTATCGCCCTGCGATTTATGGCAGGATTGTTCATCCGCTGGCTGGACGAATTCGTTCACCTGGAAGATGCTGGCTACGTCACCGTCGGGTTGGTTGGCTTGCGACTGCTGGTGAAAGTGATTAATGACAATTTAGTTCCGCCGCAATGGCTGGTGGTTTTGAGTATAGCCCTAGTATTTGTCTGGGGATTTTCTCAACG
The DNA here is from genome assembly GCA_003483675.1 of Microcoleaceae cyanobacterium UBA11344. Taxonomy (GTDB): domain Bacteria; phylum Cyanobacteriota; class Cyanobacteriia; order Cyanobacteriales; family Microcoleaceae; genus Microcoleus. Next base: position 37,418 of record DMYK01000574.1, on the reverse strand, counting down.
TAGTCCTGAATTGCGAACTGATCTAAAATCCTTGGAAGTTGCTCTCAAGCAGCCAGATTCAGAACCTGTAGCGCTGGAGTCGGAAGGACTGAAGTCCGAAATTTAAGCTCCTTGATTATAGACTTTTGTTTTTGTGGAAAGTCGATCGCTCTTTTAGTCAAGGTCGATCGATTTTTTCTATTTTGAGATTTGAAATTGGCAAATTACTCCCGTTAGATCAAGTCCGGTAAATCACTTACTATAAACGCTTACTTGTTATGAGTCAAGCGGAACATCGAATTTTAGATTGAAGATTGAAGATTGAAGATTGAAGATTGAAGAATTGAATAGTTTTTTGACTTGGTAACGAATTGACAAGAATAGGAAGGAATGAATCTGGGGACACAGAAGATTAATACTGTCCAATGTTATTTTCAAGACAGATTTTAACAACTCCTATGTGTTACTGTCAAAACAACTTTGAGGATTCAGCCTTCCTGTCCGGCCTTGTATCTTTAGATAGAGAAAAAACCTATGTATCGATTCCAGATTATTGGACCCACGCAGACTGGCGCATCCATCGGGATCGTCGGTTCTGCTCCCGAATTAGGACTGTGGGATATCACGAAATGTGTACACCTTAACACAAGTGCCGATCGCTATCCTTTATGGTACATAGATATAGACATTCAGCCAGCTCTGGCTCTTCGACACTCTTCGACAACATACTCTGCCGATCGCCAAAAAATTGAATATAAGTACGTATATATTCATGCCAACGGTATCGCAGAATGGGAAGGATTCGGTTGGAACCGCTGGATACCGATCGACCCAGACCACAAATCCAGCAAAATCGTAGTAGACGATGGTACCTTTGGTTATTTGCAGCCTTATCCCTTCGGATACCTTGAAGAACCCGCTGTCAAGCTCCCATCGAACCAAAAGTCTGAAGGCTTAAAAATCGCAGTTATTGGTAGCTCCGTCGCCAAGGGTCATAAAACCTGGATGTTCAAAGGTTGGGCTTCCCAGTTGGAACAATCTTTGCAGGAAAAATACGGACACCAACTCGTAAATTTGTCAGAAGCGGGGGCCAATATCAGCAGAACGATCGCCCGTTTTTCCTCAGTCGTCGCCCCAGAACAACCAGATGTGGTAATTATTGCTCTGTCTCTGGGTAACGAAGGGTTGGCCTACTGTCGCCCTCACGAACGACGGGGAGCCCAGCGCCGGTTTGAAAGCGGCTTGCAGCAGTTGGTGAAAATGACACGGGCTTTGGGAGCACGTCCGATTCTGGGCGGGGTATATCCCCACGGCGAATATAACTCAGAACATTACTGGCTGCTGCGAGATACTCACCACCGGATGCAGAATTGGGGCGTTCCAGTGCTGGATTGGCTGAGAGTGTTGGATGATGGACAAGGACGCTGGAAACCAGGAACATCCTTCGATCCGTCTCACCCAAATACGATCGGTCATAACCTGATGTATGAGACGATCGATCTTAACTTGTTTGCGATCGACAAAGACGAAATAGCAAGAGAAAAACAAAACATTAGCCAACCCAAAGAAGTCCCAGTTTACCTTGACAATGCGGGTTTTCAAGTCACTGCTTGTTGTGAAGAACAACGTTTGCGGATTGTCAATTCATCACCAAACAATTACACAATCGCTACCTATTGGCAAGCAATGCAAACTGCACTGCAAAGCAAAGCAGGATTGATCCCGGGGATCTACATTAATAAGAATGTCTTGTCAGGGACGCTTCCTTTCTTTGCAGTGCCGGAAAATGGGGCGATCGAAACTACAATGGAAATTCCCCCCGGTGCCGACTTAGAATACACTTCCGCTTTCAATCTTTTTGCACCGAACAACTCACAACTGTTGTTTTATGACGGGCATTTAGGAATTTTGAAATTAGACGATCGCCACCTTTGGATTATCAACGAATCAGACAAAGAATACAACATCCAACCCATGTGGAAAGAGGTTCGCAATCTACTGAAAGCCATGCCATCGGGAGTCTATGACGATCCGCTAAATCCCGACACACCTTTTCGCACCATGATGATTGGCAAAGATGGGATCGAAAGCCGGGTGAAAGCACCGCCTAAATCCGCTGTATTGTTTCAATATAAATGTCAATTATCCGACATCAGCCGCGTGGCGATTTTGCCACTGGGCGATCGGTGTGCGGTGCGGATGATGCTGTATAAAATGGAGTACGATGGTCCAGCTTTTCCCTTCGATTTGACGCGCACTACCAATATTGGAGATGTTGCAGATGCGATCGAAAACGGATTTTATGATATGTGGAATCCTGCTTTTCTGCACTACAGTGCCGAAGCCGGTAGAATCTATCATAGCAAATGGTCAGGTCTTTCTTTTGCCCATGAAATTGAGGATACAGACGATCCTGTTAACGATATGTCTCCGGTATACGAACGGATGCGCGAGCGATATACGGCACGTTCTGGGCGGTTTTGGTACGCACTTAAACATTGCGACCAAGTGCTGTTTGTTCGCACAGGTATTGCCGATCGCAATGGTGTGATCGATCTCATCCATAAACTGGAATACAAATGCCAGGGGAAACCTTTTCAATTACTGCTGCTTTCTCCCCAAACTTCCGATGAATTTGCAGGACTTGATCATGTGCTGCATTACAATGTGGAGTTTAATCCCGATCGAATGTATGACGATTTAGGACACTGGATGTACTGTACAGACGTGATGCGAGGGATTTTGGAGTCGATCGGGGTTTGCAGCAAAAACCTGTTTTGGTGCCCACCTAGGATACCGCAAAATAGATAATATCAAGTCCAGATTATTCATCTCTCTCATCTCTTCCTCTGCGCCCTCTGCGCCCTCTGCGGTTCAAAAAACCTTCATCATTCAACCAAATTAGTTAGATTGGGATTTTTGACCGCAGATACCAACGGATAAACACGGATAAACGCTGATGTTATTTTATCTGTGCCCTCGGCGTCCTCGGCGGTTCAAAAAACCTTCATCATTCAACCAAATTAGTTAGATTGGGATTTTTTTACCGCAGATATCGGCGGATGAACGCTGATGAACGCTGATGGAATTTCATCTGCGTTTATCTGCGTTCATCTGCGGTAAAAAAAACATCCATAAAGAAGTCAGGGTTCTGAGTATTCTCAAATCTCAATCCAAAATCGACTGAAGCTCAACAAAATAGTTGAATAATTGCCGGCTTAGTCACTTTTCCCATTGCATTTCTAGGTAATTCTTCAACTGTTAAAATTCTGGTGGGGACTTTATAAACCGCCAATTGCTCTTTTGCCCAACTCCTGAAAGATGCTAAGGTTAAACTGGATGCCGATCGCAATACTAACGCAGCACAAACTCGCTCACCCCATTCTACATCCTCAACCCCAACCACTGCACATTCCTGAATCTCTGGATGCGATCGCAATACTTCCTCAATTTCCAAAGCTGAAACTTTATAGCCTCCGGTTTTGATGATATCCACGCTCATTCTTCCGAGAATCCGATAATTGTTATTCTCGACTACTGCGAAATCTCCTGTACAAAACCAGCCATCTCGGAAAGTTTTCGCCGTTGCTTCGGGGTTTTGCCAATATTCCAGAAACACACTAGCGCTTTTGACTTGAATTTCTCCTGGTGTTCCTGCTGCGACTAATTCTCCGTTTTCATCGACTAATCGCACTTCCACACCAGGTAAAGGTTTACCTACATATCCCGATTCCCGTTTACCGTGTAAAGGGTTGGATAAGACCATACCAGTTTCTGTCATCCCATAGCGTTCTAGCAGAAAATGACGGCTGATTTTTTGCCATTTTTCTAATACTTGAACTGGTAACGCAGCCGATCCAGAAACCATTAATCGCATTTTAGCGCAACTTTCTGATCTGCTTTTTTGGCGTTCTTCCGTAGCGGTTTCCCACGCAGCAATCAATTTTACATAAATCGTCGGTACTGCCATAAATAAGGTTAAATTACCGTCACAAATGCGATTCCAAACTGTTTCGGCATCAAATTTGCTCAACATTTCGCATTCTGCGCCGGCCCATAAAGCACAGGTTAATACATTGACAATTCCGTGAATATGATGTAATGGGAGTACGTGCAGAATGCGATCGCGAACTTTCCATTCCCAAGCGTCGATTAAGCTGGTTACTTGAGCTTGAATATTTTGATGAGTGGTTACTACTCCCTTTGGTTTGCCGGTTGTACCGCTGGTGTAGAGAATTAAGGCGCGTCTGCTGATATCTATTTCTGGAAGATGACTAATCTGGGTTGGAAGGGTTTCTGAAGTGAGGATAAATCGTAAGTTGTGCGATCGGGCGATCGGACCCAACAAAGCTTCAAAATTGGGATGGGCAACAATCATTGATGCTCCAGAATTAGTGATAACATACTCTAATTCTGGTCGCGGGTGGGACACACATAGAGGTATGGCGATCGCACCGGCGCGCCAAATTCCCCACAGAGTAGCAACATATTCAAAGCCAGACGGAATTAGAAAAGCAATTCGCTGTTCTTGTAAATCTGTCACATCCTGAAGCAGATTTGTTGCTATTTGGCTGGATGTGTGCAGCAAATCTGCATAGGTATATTTTTGTTCGTTGGTGGCGATCGCAATTCGCTCTTTGTGTCCTAGAGCAAGATTTATCAAGGGGAGATTCACGTTTTGAGTATTCATCTGAATAATGTGGGTAAATCAGAAGTGCGATCGATCTCAGTATAACTTGAAAATATCTCATCTAGATCGACTCGATATGAAATGCTAAGATAATACTGACTAAACATAGGTTGCTAAAGTCCTGACGTGAGCGGTAGCTGCTGCTACTGTAACTGGTAATCTGTAGCCACCTCCATGAGTAGAGAGCACTTGACATCCCCATTTCTTGGCAAAATATAAGACAATTTCGGTCAGTTTACAGAAATCAGTATTTGTCCAATCTGTGATTCCCTTTCCACAATCATCTCTGTGGGAATCATAACCCGAAAAAATAGCAACTAAATCAGGTTGCCACGGCAGGTTTTCTAAAGCTTGCCGAAAAGTGCTGATACTCTGATAGCCGTAGTAAAATCTGCCTGTGATACCTTCTGATTGCAAAACTTCCACTGGAAAAGATTCAGGAATGATCGGAATGTTGCAGTGTCCAACAGTTTCGGCAATGGTTGTTGTTCCAGCTTTCAAGTCTGAGGCTTTAGCCATGTAGAGATCTACGCCACTATGAATGCTAATACAATAGACGCTAGGATCGTTACTAAAAATTGACTGAGTTCCATCGCCATGATGAATATCCCAGTCAAGGATCAATACTTTTTCAAATCCTTGCGTCTGAGCATATCTAGCAGCAGCAGCAAGAGGGTTTAAGAGACAGTAACCATGTCCCCAATTCCTGTGAGCATGATGCCCTACCATACTGAAGCAGTAAGCCCGTTCTAGGTTTCCCTGTTTCATTTGGTCGATCGCTTCCATCATTCCTCCCAAACCATAAAGATAACCAGGTAAACAATACTCCAAGCCTTGACATTCAATCCTCAATTCTGGTAAGGCTAGGCTGATTTTATCTAGTGGTTTACCGAGGGCTTGTAATATCAGTTTGCGGAGATATTCCCCAGCATGAACCCTAAGATAATCGCTCATTTTAGCTTTGATTAAGGGTAAGGCTGGATAGTCTGTCAGAGATTTTTGAAGAGTTTGTCTAACTTGATTGTAGTAGGTAAAAGAATATCCGGTAAAAGAAATTTCTTGTATTAATTTGGAAGTAGAAAATGTTTGTGGGTGTAGATAGGTAGCAAATCGCATCGTTTTATTTTCCCAGTCAAACTGAAGAGATAAATTGTATCAATGAATTCAGATCAATTCCGGTTGCACTCAGCAAGGATTGTTGACTGTTGACATAAACCTTTTGAGCATCAGGATGGAGGCGATCTTCATACATCAGAGCGAAGAGTTCTCCAAGTTGTGTAATCAGTTTTAGGAGTTGCTTGATTTTGCTTAACTCGCTCTAGCAATCCAGAAATTGCCAAAAGTTCTTGAGTTGCAGCTTCGCTTTCAGCATTTGCTAAATAAGCCGCAAAATCAGCAAGCACCTGCCGTTATGGTGATAGTTGCTGGAGTAAGTCATTAAGCTGGCGGTGTAACTCTGTCACAGAGCTCAAATCTGCTGACGAGCGATCGTTCATTTGGGAATTATCCGTGCTTTTTCCCTCATTTTACCCCAGAGGTTTTTTGTTGTCAATCTCCACTTGCGTAGGATAGTTTATCTTTCTCAAGATTTATATAATTACGGTTTACATACATGATTCATTATGCTCTGAGTTGCTTGACTTTGGGGAGAGTTCCATCCATAGTCTTCCTCAGTATTCTTATTTACTGAATGCCATCGATTGCGTTCGCATTCAGCATTGGCATTTATTAAATCATTCCCGATTTTGTAAGTGAAGCTAGTAGTCCCACCTGATTTACTAATGCTAGTGTTATCGACATAGACTGCTTCATTCGTATTTGTCGAAATTCCCATAAATCTCCACCTTTCGGTATTGGGTGGTTTGAGATCTTCTATCTTAGATGAAGAAGAGTTGGGCGATGGGGTTTGTGGTGGGCTTAGTTCCCTCAGTTAGATGCCATACAACAACCCTCGTTATGATAGTTGCTGCAACATCGCTTATCCATTGTCGAAAGCTCTCTTGATTGCTCATGCTATCTATGTCTTTCCTCTATACAAGTTTGCTAATCGTATAAGAAGATTGATCGATCGACGGTAGAGTAGATCCAGAGTCAACACAATTTTTCTGAAACTTCCCAACTTCAAAAAATGCACTCGATGATGAGTAGGAAGCGCCCTTGCGTCCAATTCTAACAAATACAACCGGAAGCGATCGAACTAGGTTAAACTAAGTTAGGTAAATGACTTGATATACTGATGACTATTTTTACTCTTCGATCGATCAAAAAAGACTTCGGCATCAAAGAACTCTTGACAGATGCCAGTTTCAGCCTCGATGAAGGCGATAAAGTCGGACTCATCGGCACCAACGGTTCCGGGAAATCAACCCTGCTGAAAATGATTGCGGGCTTGGAATCCATCGACGCGGGCGATCGCTGGGTCAATCCAGGCGCTACAATTGTCTACCTCCCCCAACAGCCGGATTTGGACGAAAATCACACGGTTTTAGAGCAAGTATTTGCCGACAGTGGCGAACAGATGGCTTTGGTGCGCGAATACGAGGAAATTTCCGATCAATTGTCCCACGGTAAAGGCGATACTGATAAGTTGCTGGCGCGTCTGTCTGCGGTGTCTGAACGCATTGATGAGGTGGATGCGTGGGATTTGGAAACCAAGGCCAAATTGATTTTGACTAAGTTGGGAATTGAGGATTTTGATGCCAAAATTGGCGATTTGTCCGGTGGCTACCGCAAGCGAATTGCCTTAGCAACCGCTTTACTTTCGGAACCAGATGTGTTGTTGATGGATGAACCGACAAACCACTTGGATGCGCTGTCTGTGGAGTGGTTGCAGAATTATTTGAACGGCTATCGCGGTGCTTTGCTGCTGATTACGCACGATCGCTATTTTCTCGATCGCGTCACCAATCGCATCCTAGAGATCGATCGCGGCGACCTTTACAATTATGCTGGCAATTACGCTTATTACTTGGAGAAAAAAGCCTTAGCTGAAGACTCAGCCACTAGCACTCAGCGCAAACACGCGGGAGTATTGCGGCGTGAGTTGGAATGGCTCAAAAAGGGGCCTAAAGCGCGCAGTACGAAGCAAAAGGCTCGGATCGATCGAATTAAAGATATGCGCGCAGAGGAGTTCAAAACAGCCAATGGCAAAGTCGAGATTGCTACAGCGGGCCGCCGAATTGGTAAGAAAGTTATTGAGTTAGTCAATATCTGTAAGGCTTATGGCGATCGCATTTTAATTAAAGATTTTACTTACAATTTCACTCCCGAAGACCGGATTGGGATTATTGGCTGCAACGGTGCGGGAAAATCGACGCTGATGGACATTGTTACTGGACGAATTAAGCCGGATTCTGGCACTGTAGAAATTGGGACAACGATTCACATCGGTTATTTCGACCAACACTCGGAGGATTTGACACCAAACGAAGACCAGCGAGTTATTGAATACCTCAAAAGTGTCGGGGAATTGGTCAAAACTGCCGATGGAGAAATCATTACGGCTTCTCAAATGTTGGAGAAGTTTCTGTTTCCGCCGAATCAACAATATGCACCGATTAGCAAACTTTCGGGCGGGGAAAAGCGCCGATTGTTTCTGTTGAAGGTGCTGATGAGTGCGCCGAACGTGCTGATTTTAGATGAACCGACAAACGATTTGGATGTCCAGACTTTGACGGTGTTGGAGGATTATCTGGAAGACTTCAACGGCTGCGTAATTGTTGTGTCCCACGATCGCTATTTTCTCGATCGCACAATAGACATGGTTTTCGCCTTAGAACCTGGGGGGAATTTGCGTTTGTATCCAGGTAATTATTCGGTGTATGTAGATTACAAGAAAGCCGAAGAAGCGAAGGAGCTTAAAGCACAAAAAAGTAAAGGTAAACTATCACAATCCGCTACCCCCCCCAACCCCCCCTTATCAATGGGGGGAGAAAATCAGCAATTATCACCCTTAGCAAAGGGGGGAGAAAATCAGAAATTGGACAAACCGCGCAAACTGTCATTTAATGAAAAGCGGGAATACGAGAAGTTAGAAGTTAAAATTCCGCAGATGGAAGCTGAGAAAGCAGAGATTGAGCAGATTTTATCTCTCAATTCTCCGAGTGGGTTTAGTCAGGTGAAAAAGTTATCTGAACGTTTGGGACAATTGAATCAAGAGATCGATCGCGCGACTGAGCTCTGGTTGGAATTTGCGGAACGGGTGAGTTAATCCGATTTGAGTTTTTTAATTGGGGAGTTTAGATTGGGAATAGCTCATGTTGAAACGGATATACATTGACAATTTTCGCTGTCTGGTTAATTTTGAAATTGACCTTGATGCAATTAATTTATTTCTGGGTACTAACGGTTCGGGAAAATCAACTGTTTTTGAAGTATTGCAGAAAATCCAAGCATTGGTCAGCGGCGACAGTAAGGTAGAAGGAATTTTCAAACCAGCGGACTGCACCCGCTGGCAAATCTCACAAATTCAGCGTTTCGAGCTAGAAATTCTCGGTAATGGCGGCTGCTACACATATCAATTACAAATCGATGACAATCGAGATAAATGTCGTGTTAGGTACGAGAGTCTGCTCTTTGATAACCGGCTTTTACTACAATTTGAATTCGGCGAAGTTCAACTCTATCGAGATGATTATTCACCAGGCCCGAAATACCAGTTTGACTGGTCGCAATCTATTCTGCCTTCATTAATGCCAAGAAACGACAACACGAAGTTAACTTGGTTTAGAGAACGGATGGCGCGATTTATCATCGTGCAAGTTGTTCCCAGCTTGATGGTTGATGAAAGTAGCCAAGAACAAATGCGTTTGACTCCTAAGATGGAAAATTTTGTTTCTTGGTATCGCTACTTATCTGAAGATCAAGGTAAAGTTGCTGAAATTGGCAATATTTTAAAAGATGTTTTGAATGGATTCAACAATTTTAAGTTTGAGCGAGTAAGCGAAGATAATTTGGTGTTAAAACTGCGGTTTTCAGGAGAAAAAGATAACAGCAAGCCAATTGAATATCGTCTCAGAGAATTGTCGGACGGACAAAAAACATTAGTGGCTTTATACGCGCTGATTCACGGTACAAAATATGAAGACTATACTGTGTGGATTGATGAACCAGAAAACTTTTTAGCATTGCCAGAAATTCAACCCTGGCTGATTGAGATTTATGACCTTTGTAGTGATGGTAAACTTCAAGCTTTACTAATTTCTCACCATCCTGAGTTAATCAACTATCTTTTAGTTTCACCAATTGGCTATTGGTTTGAACGTCAAAGTAATGCTGCGGTTAGAGTCAAAAAAATTAGCAATGAAGTAGCTGACAATTCTGGATTGCCAGTTTCTGAACTGATTGCACGGGGATGGTTGAATGAGTCAGCGTAGAGTTCAGATTGTCATTCTCTGCGAGGATAGACAGCAGGAAGTTTTTGCCCGTCATTTCCTGAAAAAGCGAGGTTTCACAGGTCTATTTCGGACTAAAATTTGTCCGCCCGGTAGCCAATCTGGAGAACAGTATGTACGCAGTCAGTATCCGGTGGAAGTGAAAGCTTATCGCCAGAATAGAAACCGGGTATCGATCGCATTAGTGGTGTTAATTGATGCAGATAGGGGTACGCTGCAAGACAGACTAAATCAGTTAGCTAGTATACTTGATGAAGATGCTCAGGAAAAGAGGCGATCGGATGAGGCGATCGCAATATTCGTTCCCAAGCGCAATATTGAGACTTGGATACACTACTTGCAGGGAGAAACTGTGAATGAGGAGGATGCTTATGCAAAATATGAGAAAAATGAGGCTGTTTGCAAGACCTATGTTGAGAATTTAGCCGATCGATGTTATGCTCAGGACTTACCAGAAGATGCACCGCGATCGCTTCAAGCAGCTTGTGGCGAATTACAGTGGCTATTACCACTTTTGCAGTAATTAGTTAATAACTGAGAAACGATATTAGACCTATATTTGCTTCCTTGACAAGCACCTGGATTTATCAGTGGGGTCGATTCTTCAATTCTAAAATCTAAAATCTAAAATCGATTGACTGCTGTTACTGTCATCATTCCCCAAAACCAATCGATTTTGTATCGTTCGTTAGCGCAGCCCTCGGAGAGGATCGCAATTCCTTGCAATCCCTCATCTCGCATCATCGCTTGAAGTTCAGCCACTCCATAGGTACGGAAATGAGCGCGGTTGAAACAGCGCAGGAAAAAATCAAAAATTTTGCAAGTTAGATAATCATAACACCAATCTGTAATCACTAGACGACCATTGGGTTTTAAAACTCGTTTTGCTTCTTGGAGTGCTTGGGATGGATCTCGAAAGTAGTGAAATGCATTTATTGAAACTACGATATCAAAATAGTTACTGGGAAATGGCAGGTTGTCAGCACTACCTAGTTTTAATTCCACAGATTCAGGTAGTTTCTGTTTGGCAATTTCGAGCATTTCAGCACTAGCATCAATTCCGACAACTTCTGATTCTGGAGACACTTGTAACAGACGCTGGATTAAAACCCCGGTTCCACAACCAAGGTCTAAAATACGTTCCCCTGGACAAAACTCTAGACGGTTGAGTGTTTCCCAAATTGTGGCATTTACATAAAATGACCAGCGACTATCATATTGCTGTGCGAGGCGAGAATACTCTCTTTGAACAGGGTCTGAGTACATAATTTTTAATGTCGATCATCGCCACAACAACCCGATTGATTTAAGACTTGGGTAAGTGCGGTGTCAAGCACGATCGCACATCCAATTCCATATAACATTTTTCAGTTGAGTGAAGTACAGATGTCCAGGGGGACAAGAGTCCGATCTTTCGTCCCTCAACAATCAGGGGGATGCGAGGGGGATCTAGACTTAGCGTAAAAACGAGATTTATCAAGGCTTTTAAGCGATTGTTGGCACTAATGCGTCAGCTTGAGTGTCCCTACAGCCATCTTCTGTATTGCATCCGATTGAAAACTGCTATATCTTACTCTACCAGACAGGCGATCGCACTTGTATGTAAAGTTGGATAAGTTCGATGATCTCTTAGTCCGCGCACCTAGTTACTTTTAATCCGAGGAATATGATTCGATGAACAACAATCGACTGAAAGCTCACGCAATCTCAGCCCTAGTTACTCTAGCATTAACTGCTGCTCTTTTTATCTATTCCCCAGCCACAGCTCAAAATACTCCCACCAATTCCCGCGCACCAGGACCAACCACCGCAGCCACAACTGGGCCAACAGCGCCCCCAGAAACTTCCAAAGCTACCCTCAAAAATCCTCCTAACGCTGACAAGTCAACAGAAGTTGTTGTCGGTTTCTACCTCACCAACCTCGGTCGTATTAATCAATCAGATGAGACTTTTGATGTCAGCGGTTATTTGTCCGCAACTTGGAAAGACCGACGTCTAGCATTTGACCCGAAAGCAATTGGCGATCGGGAAATGCGTTACAGTTCCGAAAAAATATGGGAACCAGCTTTAACGATTGTCAATTCTCAATCAGCCGCCAAAAAAGGCGCGGTGGAATTAACCGCACAGCCGGACGGTACGGTCAATTATTTAGAACTCATTAACGCCACTGTATCCTCTGACTTAGATTTGAGAAAGTTTCCCTTTGATTCGCAAACAGCTAAGGTTGTTTTGGAATCTTTGTCTTCTGATGAGCGACGTATAGTGTTAAAAACAGATTCCAAGTTAACTGGATACAGTACGGATTCTTTTCTTTCTTTATCCGAATGGCAAATTCTCGGATTCAAGAGTACAGTCACTACCCAAAAATTTGAACTAGAAAATAAGACCTATTCGCGATACACTTTTGAACTCAAACTCAAGCGCAATCACGAATTTTACATCTTTAAAGTCTTTATTCCCCTGCTGCTAATTACGCTGCTTTCTTGGGCGACTTTTTGGTTCGATGCTAATGCAGCTTTTTCCACTCAAATGAGTGTAGGGATGACCAGCACCCTCACGGCAATCACTTTTAACTTTACTGTTGCTAATGCTTTGCCGAGATTATCTTACTTGACTCTGCTAGACGCATACATATTTATCTGTTATATCTTTTTCTTTTTGTCGATCATAGCTAATGTCACCGTCCATTGCTTGCTCAACAATCACAAAAATCCTGATTTCACCTCTGGGATGATACAAAAGTTTCGCTGGATGTTCCCCTTAGCTTTTATCCTCTTTCAAGGGATAGTCATGACCGTATTTTTGGGTTCGTGAAACTGAAATGCGGTTGGCGTTGCTGAACTTAGAAATATTTTAAGAGGAATTACCCAGGGGTATTGAAAAACCGGGTTTTTTAGCCAACATATTTGGTTTTCACCCTTAATCAAGGGTGAAAAACCTGGTTTCTTTAGTCCCGGTTTCAAGCAGTTGCTGCCAAAAGCAAACTTTTTATTTGCTTTTGGCGATTGTCGCCCTAGACTCCATAGTAAATCCTGGAATGTCTTGCAATTCTGTTTCGCTTAAACTGTATTGTTCGCAAACCAAACTCAGACGAGTTCCAGCAGTTTTGACAGCATTGACAGAATGAGTCAAGTCTCCTTGAAAATACACCAGTGCGTTCATTTCTGGCTTAATTTGACCGACTTGTTTTTTGTGACAACACAACACCAACTCTCCCCCTTCGAGATTTGCTGGTACCTGGACGTACAAAACGCTGACTGTCGCCGGCGGTTCAACTGTTTTGCAGTACGATCGCAAAGAGCGATCGATATGCGGATCGACGCGGGAACCTTCTTTCAGTAGCAGAGGGTTGAGGTAAAAAGCATTGCAAGCTGGCTGTAGCGCTTGGTCTAGATAGGGTTTGAAGTATGGGAAACGCTGTTCTACTTGGGCGATTTCGGAACGTTGAAATACGACGGAAAAGCCTTTTGTACCGATGAAGTCGCGGTTGAGGTTATTGATCGCAAAATAAGGGGATGCTAGAATTGCCCCTCGCAAATCGTTGAGGTAGGCGATCGAGAAAGCATTAGAATATCTGCTATAATATTTCAAGGCATCCAAGGGTAATAATTTTTTCAGGAAACAGGAGTCTGCTGGCACTGTTTTTGTACCGCTAGCTTGCGATACCTTACAGACAGGCGATCGCACTTGTGTTTAAGTCAGCCAATTAATTGGGTGAGATGTGCGATCGATCTATACCAGAATACATCACGGAATCAATATCTGCCTGACCGGCGCTCGTCAATATTAACCACAGTGTCGATCGCACGTTAAATGGAAACAAATTTCGATCAGGTAATCCAAGTTGACAGCGAGTTGATTAAATCTAGCAGGTGTGTGAAGCTGTTATGCGATCGATCTTTCAAGTCGCGGAAATATTCCACCCGGTGGTAGTTGACAAATAAGCGTTTTTGTGATACCGGAACATTCGAGTTTCTCAAGCACAACGCCAGTAAAAAATCAAAAGCATGATCAGTCATCATCATATTTTTACTTTGAGCCGAGCGCACCGGCCCACTTTTGTATAAGTTTTTTTTATACATACGAAGAGCGGATTTTTATATTTCTATGTTACGTTTTGTAATGTAAAAAATTGTAAAAAAAATTGTTGAGAAACATTCTTATTTAATTGACGATTTTGCGAGTTTTCAGAATACATTGCTACATCGTAATGAAGCTATGGTACAATTAAAATTCTATAATTTGGCGTAAGTTATAACCACTAACCAAGCAGGCTCTTCAACAGCAAAACCCTGAAACTCTTTTGAATACCAGCGCTAAGCTAGGGGGGGAGAGAGAGTTTTGCTAGATCCGAAAGTAAAGAAAAGTAAATAAAAATTTTGTTTTGTATCAAAAGTCGGTCAGAGCGCCGTGAAAGGGCTTGACAAATAAACAAAAATGTAGTACGGACTAAGAGAAAATTAAGACTGGTGACAGAAATTAAGCAACCAAGTCTCGAAAAAGTCGATCAGGCAAAGAAGTTTGCCAAAGACTAAAAATTTTGTGATGAATGAGGTACAATCTACCTGTCCAGGGGAAAGAATTGATAAATTTTACAGCTATCCTGTAGAAGTCAGAAGTTAAGAGTCTCAGGTGTAGTCGAGGAGCGCGAGCAAGAGAAAACTATGTCTCAGAATGTCACCACAAAACAGATGGCTTTGGAATCAGGCCAAGAGCCGATAACCGTAGTTGCGACCGTCGAAACAGTGCTGGCCGAAGCAGTGGCGGTAGAATCCTATGCCGATCGGTTGATGGACGAACTGTTTGAAGGAGTCGATCAAGCATTTGAGAAAAGTGGCGGATTGCCCACAGAGCCGATGCAGCCAGAAACGATCACGCTCAAGTCCATCTCGGTCCCCCAAATAGTCCTGTCGCAGTTGGCGCAGCCACGGCAGCCAGCCGAAAAAGACATAAAAGCGATCGCCCGCCAAGTCGCCCTAGAAACAACTCAAAAACAACAGTCCAAACAATCCTTCGACAAAATCCTACTCGGAGCAGCATTCGGTTCGCTAATCCTAGTCCTAGGACTATGGCTAGCAAGTAGGTCAGGACTGGTGCGCTTATCCACCACCACACCAACTGCCTCTACGTCAGCAAAGACTGGAAAAACAGTGCCAGATACCCAGTTTGTCGAATATGTGCAACGATCATTAGAGGTGATCGAACAAAAAAAAGCGCCACAGGCAAACCCGCAACTGCCGGTAGTTCCCGGAGTCGCCCCCCCAGGAACACTGCCCAGTATTTCAATTTCCGGGTCACCACCTGTAACTGCAGGTCTTTCAACGGCCGTCAATCGCATCGCCGATGCCTTAGAACAAGTCGCTATGCAGCCGGGAGCACCTGCACTCCCGGCTCAAGTGATCATCATCCCGCCCGCTCCAGTTCCAGCTCCAGCTCCAGTTCTAATTCCATTTCCAGTTCCAGCTCCAGCTCCAGCTCCAGTTCTAATTCCATTTCCAGTTCCAGTTCCAGCTCCAGCTCCAGTTCCAGCTTCAGCTACTGTGGCTCCTCAAACCGCTACGGTTTCACCCTCGCCCACAGCCCCCGCCTCTGGTCGAGCCATCGCCTCCGCCGGAAGGGCAACTCAAACTCCCGTCGCCACTTCCCCCTCCCCCTCGGAGTCTCCCCAGCCAAAGATTTTGGCTCGCGAAATCGAACCGGCAGCAGCACCCGCAGTCACCCCAGCGCCCGCAGCCCAGCAGGCAACACCGCAGCCACAATCAGCACCGCCCACCACCAGCACTGCCCAGACTTCTGCACACACGCTGGTTGGGATTTTGGAATTGGGTGATCGATCGGCAGCTTTGTTTGAAGTAGACGGCGTAGCCCGCAGAATTTATGTCGGCGAAAGCATCGGCGCTAGTGGTTGGACGCTGGCAGAAATCAAAAATCAAGAAGCAGTTATTCGTAAGGGAGGAGATGTGCGATCGGTTTTTGTTGGGCAGAAATTTTAATTAGTTAGTTAACTGTTAATTGTTAACTGTTAATTGTTAACTGTTAACTAATAAATTAATCCCTGGGAATCTCAACTGCAAAAAACTAACAAGAAATAACAAATAACCAAGAACCAATAACCAATGATATCAATTCGGGTTGCATCGGAATGTTTTAACC